>CAIJNJ010000266.1 GCA_903821975.1 uncultured Bacteroidota bacterium | reverse complement strand
CATTAACCACCCTTAAAGATGATCTGTTGCATGAGTTCAGGGAAGAAAGGATAATGATCAACGAACAGATCGAACTACTTGACCCGCTTGCAACATCGCTCAGGAAACCAGCCGCACAACGCCTTTTAAGCAGCGGCACGCTAATAATCACGGAGATCAGTTGTTATATCATTAGCCTCGGGGGCCTCGCCTTCATAGGCTTCATGCACGAGATATACCCGTTTAGCGTAATGAACGATATTTTTTACAACTCATCTATAAGAAATAAGGCCGGCAATCTCAATCTCATTTACTTTATCCTCGCCGTATATGGTATAACCGCGATAGCGGTAACACTGGTGTTCATTATAGGCCGTATGGCCCGCGAGATACGCCTGAAAAATGACATCCTGCATGTAGCAGGTAAAGACATTAAAACGATCATAGGCCAGCACCTGGAGCGCAAAGCAGCCCACGACACCATAGAGCAGCGCCACATGCTGGGCTTATCAGGCATTAGCCTCCCCGGCACTAATACGGCAAAACCAAAGCCACAGGTCCATGAGGTCTCGAACCCCGCCTATGAGCCTGCACAAACGTTTAATGTACCGGCTGTAGCAAATATTTAACATCCCGCGGCCGGCCGCGCAAATGCTCCGTGTGTTATATCTATTAACTTTGGCCTCATCTACAGATTGTGATCATTCTGTATCCATAAATCATTTATAATGTCTTTATACGATAAGATACGGCAGACCACTGCCTTTATACAGCCAAAGATCTCCAACAAACCTCGCGTGGGTATTATACTCGGCAGTGGTCTCGGCGGCCTCGTAGATATAATAGAGAAAGAAACGTCCATTCCTTATTCAGATATCCCCAATTTCCCTGTATCTACCGTGCAAGGCCACTCCGGGCAATTAATATTCGGCAGGATAGGCAACTGCAACGTGATGCTCATGGCGGGCAGGTTTCATTATTATGAAGGCTACAGCATGGAAGAAGTGACCTTTCCCGTAAGGATAATGAAGGCGCTGGGTGTAGAGACCGTTGTCATATCCAATGCATCCGGTGGTACCAATCCGGCTTTCAACATCGGAGATCTGATGATCATTAAAGATCACATAAACCTGTGTCCGGAGCATCCCCTCCGCGGTCCGAACGATGAAAGACTAGGCACACGCTTCCCGGATATGAGCCAGGCATATGACCATGACCTGATAAATATGGCCAAAGCGATATCCGAAGAACAAGGCATTGGAGTAAGAACCGGCGTCTACATAGGATTGCAGGGCCCGACATTCGAGACTCCTGCGGAATATAGGATGCTGCATGTAATAGGCGGCGATGCTGTAGGCATGAGCACCGTGGCTGAAGTGATCGTGGCAAGGCATGCACAAATGAGGGTATTTGCCATCAGCGTCATAACGGATATTGGCATCAGTGACATACCAATCACCATTACGCACGAGGAAGTACTGGAAGCCGCAAATGCTGCAGCGCCCAAAATGGCAGGACTTGTTGCCGCATTGGTAAAACGTTTATAATACCCTGCTCTTTGGGGTTTTAATGAGATTTTTATAGTGAATACCTAACTTTGCCAAAGCCATAGATGGCAATTGATTAATAAAAGGATAATTGACAGATAGCTTTCAGAAAAGAACCGGTAAGTATATATTGCTCCTGTGCCTGCTCCTGTGCGGCAGGATGTCTTTTGCCCAATCCACATTATCCGGTGGCAACCCCGGCCAGCCTACTACTATAAATAATGCACCACAACGCGATACCAACGCCAATAAATCGAATACAAAGAAGTGGCGCGACGAAGACGCGAAGATCACCATCGAAAAACTGAACACCTCCGTTCTTTTCTATCCCGACACTTTGTTGCATTCCTTCCATCGGGTATCATACACACAACCCTGGTACCAGGACCTTGGCAACCTGGGTAGCCCGGTAAGTAACCTGCTGTTTACACCCGAAGACCGACTGGGCCCAACGCTCGGGTATCACGTCTTTGATGTATATCGGTTCAATGCAGATAGCCTGCCGTTTTATAACAGCAACCGTCCGTACTCCGTATTTAATTACCTGCTGGGCTCTAAGCTGGAGCAAACAGCCGGCATCATGCACACCCAAAACATTCGCCCGAACTGGAATTTCGCGGTGGAATATCACAAGATCAATTCTCCCGGCTTTTACCAGACGGAACGAAACAACCACGACAATGCATATTTCACTACCAATTATAAAAGCATCAACAAGCATTACACCTTGTACGCCGCCATGGTTTACAACAAAGAGCAACATGATGAAAATGGCGGCATCGTGAGCGAACACCAGTTGGACAGCGCCATGTACATAGACCGTAAAACAATAAGCACCGCATATTACAACCAGAACTACAGCCTTACAAGGTCACCCGTCAGCAATGTGCAGCGCGACTTCACCTTTTTATTGCAGCACAGTTATACCTGGGGCCGTACAGACACTACCTACAATGCAGACTCTACACAATTCAGCTACAGGCTTGTACCCAGGTTCAGTATTACCCATAAAACAGAAATAAGCACCGAAAAGCATATTTATAAAGACCTCTCTCCCGACTCACTCCGTTATACTACTTTATTCAGTCAAAGCTTCACTAATACCGGCAACAGCTATTATTATACCCCCGGGCTCGATTCCGTCATTACACAGCAAAAATGGTTTTGGATAGACAACAAAATATCCTTGAACGGCTATATAGGCAAGGAAGGCCACCAGTTGAAATTTAGCGCAGGCATTGGTAACCGCTATGATGAGTTTATTTCACAGCCGGTATCAAACCTCATACACGATAGTTTGCCCAAACAATATTATTCTGTCGGCCTCGACAGGAGCAGTATAGTAAGTAATTACCTGGAAGGAGAGTTAAAGAAAGAGGCCCTGCACCCGCAGGAATGGGAATATGGTGCGAATGCAAAATTCTTCCTTACAGGATCTGACGCAGGTAACTTTCTGCTGAATGTGCTCATTGGCAGGGAATTTAAACACAGCAGCTTCGTAGCAGGTTTTCGCGAACAATTGAATAGTGCACCATATAATTACACCAACTACGAAAACCCTTACACAAAACAGTTTTTTTCGTTCAATAATGAAAGCGTATCCCAACTGTATGCTACGCTTGCAAGTGCTAGCCTGCATCTTTCAGGGGGCGTTCGCAGCTACATCATTGGCAACTACATATACATTAACGACAGCGAAAAGCCGGCACAGTATACCATTCCATTCACGCTGAACCAGGCATGGATACGCAAAGTTTTCAGGGTGGGTGGCTTCTTCCTCGACAATGAACTGGTATACCAGCAAGTAGCAGATAATGCGCCGGTAAATGTCCCCGCGCTTATGGGCCGGCACCAGCTCAGTTATGAGCAGGCTATGTTCAAGCATTTGCTGAAAATAAGCGCGGGTATAGAGATACGCTACAATACCGCATACCATCCTGCCGGCTATGATGCTATCCTGAACCGCTTCTTTTACCAGAACAGTACATATGTAGGCAATGCACCCGTAGCCTCTGTGTTCCTTAATTTCCGTATCAAACGCTTCCGTGCGTTCGTGATGGGCGACCAGTTGCAGGAAATATTTGCACGCAATACTATACTATATACAGGCACTCCTGTAACTAATTTCGCTTTCCCATTCTATTCAGGTAACTATACACCCGTATATGCCGCACCCGATGCTTTGATAAGATTCGGCTTCACATGGGCACTCGTAAATTAGACTTGTCTATTGTTAGACATCGGGATTGGTTATTGCAGTACTTTGCGACCTCTGCGTTTTTGTATGTAGTGACTGCTTTGCGGCCTTTGCGTGACATTTATTATGATGCCTGATCCAAATGGCATTACTTCCCGCAATACTGTTTTTCATACGCCTTAGCTTCCGGGTCCCCTAATTTAGATGCAGCCTGAAAATCCAGGCAAGCACTGTCTTTTTTATTATTGCCCAGGAACAGTTGCCCCCTGTACAGGTAAGCTTGTGATGATGAAGGGTCTTGCTTAATTGCCGTAGTAAGATCGCGAATGGCGCTGCTGTAATCTTTTAATTCCCCATAAGCTACTCCCCTGTTCACATAACCCATTATATGATCTGGTTTCAGTTGTATTTCCATATCAAAGTCTTTTATAGCATCTGCGATCTTTCCCATCTTAAACTTGCAGGATCCTCTCATGCTATAAGCGACATAAAAATCACCACGTATATTAATTGCATCATTGAGATCAGTCAACGCATGGGCGTAGTCACCAGCGGCATACTCCTTTCGTCCTCTTGACAGCAGTGCCAAAAAGAAGTTTTTATCATTACTGATCGTATTCTCCAGGTCAAGGGCACTGTTCTTGTCATCTCCGGTCAGTTCCTCTAGGTTAGCTTTATTATAAAAACCCAAT
>CAIJNJ010000265.1 GCA_903821975.1 uncultured Bacteroidota bacterium | reverse complement strand
GCTGCACCCTGACAAGAATAACCTCGTCATCAGTGTGGGTACCTGCATCACTTATAACTTCGTGCAGAAGAACATAACTTTCAGAGGAGGAGCGATATCCCCCGGGCTGCAGATGCGGCTTACTGCAATGCATACCCTTACCGATAAACTGCCGGAAGTAAGTATGGAAGGAGAACTGGTATTGCTGGGTTATGATACAGCCTCATGTATGCGCAGCGGCTCCGCATTTGGAATAGTGCATGAAATAGACGGTATCGTGTCTGACTATGCAAAACAGTACCCGGATTTTAACGCCATATTAACGGGTGGTGACGCACCTTTCTTTGCAAGCAAAATTAAAAGTAAGATATTTGCCGACCCTGACTTATTGTTGAAGGGGTTAAATTTAATTTTAAACTATAATGTTTCATCCCCGCGCTAAGAGCCTGTTATTACTTTTGTTTATTTTCGGATGCATCAAAGCTTCGGCGCAAACAACTGCAGCTTCTACCACAAACACCAGCAACCCTTTATCAGAGCGCGAGAATAACCCATATTCCAAATATGGCATTGGAGAGTTGTGGAATGGTAACAACATAGTGCTGCAGGGCATGGCGAACATGACATCCGCGTTTGAAGACGGCTACGAAGTAAATACAGATAACCCCGCATCTTATTCTTTCCTGAAGCGCACAACATTTGAAGCCGGTGCAATGGGCAGTACACGCTATGTGAATGCAATGGGCGATGCTTACACGACCGGCACCGCTACTCTTTCTTACCTGAATATAGGCATACCAATAAACAAGAATGCCGGGCTGTGCCTGGGTTTCAGGCCATATACACATGCTTATTATTCTCTTGTCGATACTATTTTCGCGCCTGTATCGCCTATCGGTGAAACAATTCGATCTTACAATGGTAACGGCGGATTGAACTACGCATTTGTAGGAGCTGCATACCGGTATAAAGACCTGAGCATTGGCTTCAATGTGGGGTATATGTTCGGCACACTGCAAAATAATACGCAAGTGATCCCAATCGATTCACTTTTAACCAACAAGGGTTACACCGCAGAATTTACAAATTATAACCGCATAGGCGGCATATACTGGAAAGCGGGCCTGATGTACGAACATAAGATCGATTCGAACTATACAATACGTGCGGGTGGTACCATTACGCTTAGCCAGAACCTTAACCAAAGGCTCAATTCGTTCCAGGTGAGCATCTATAACTTTGGCGATACACTTGTGAACGATACAAGTTACAATCCCGGCCAGGTAAACGGAAAATTAAAACTGCCATTGTCTTACAGTATTGGTGTGATGATCGCAAGGAATAATAAATGGGACTTAGGCATCGACTATACCGCGACACAATGGAGCGGTTACAGCAGCTCGGTTGACCCCGGTATGAACTACGGCATTGCGACATCCTCTTACAAAGTAGGTGTGGGCGGTGAATACACACCTGATGCCAATAACATACGCAGCTACTCATCAAGGATCACTTACCGTGCAGGGCTTTATTATGGCACTGATTATCTTAGTTTTCAAAATACACAGTTACCCGTATATGGCTTTACAGCCGGTGCCAGCCTGCCTTTCAGGCGCTCCACATCACACCTGCAAACGTCTATTGATGTGGGCCGTATAGGTACCACCGCCAATAACCTGATACAGGAAACATACGTTCGTTTCTCATTGGGCGTTTCCTTTAATGATCTTTGGTTCATTAAACGCAAGTATGATTAACGGTTTCTCGCAAACCTGCCTGCCGGTAGGCGGGGGCGCAAAGACGCGACTGTCAGATATCTGCAATAAGCAAATTATATAAAACAAGGCCGCAATGTTATCAGAAACATCCCCCCAGCCCCCTTCGCAAAGGCACGATACCCTTGCTCAAGGGGGAGTTTCGAGATCACGGCATCCCAGCTTAAAAAATAAGATCAGGTTCCTTTTAACGGGTGTTTTGTTTATGAGCACACTCTCGTGCAAGAACGACCCGGATGTGATTAGAGCCCTGACCGGCAAAGGAAACAGGCGGGAAGACCATGCAGAAGATGTTACGGTTATTTACAGCAAAGACGGCAAAATAAACAT
>CAIJNJ010000264.1 GCA_903821975.1 uncultured Bacteroidota bacterium | reverse complement strand
GCTGAATGCAGCGAACAACCCCATATCCTTGAGCAGCGGTGACTGGACCAGCATCAGGAAAAGGAACCCACCAATAGTTGTGAAACTGCCGATGGTCATTGGTGATGCCACATCTTTGATCACATCGCGCATATCAGGCAAATGGCGGTAGTGGTTAAATACGTGCAGGGAATAATTCACAGCTATCCCCAGTACTATAGAGCCCGCACCTAGCGCCACAACCGAAATGTGACCCTTGATAAAATAAATAACGGTGAGTGAAAATAAGCCACCAAACAACACGGGCATCATGATGACAAGTGGTGCACGTTTCTTGCGGAAATAGAAACCTATGAATAAGATGAGCAACACAACAGTGATGCCCTGTGTGAGCATGGTATCAGTTCTTAGCTGCACGGCATTGCCGGCAGATACCGCTGTGGCGCCAAAATAAGATGCGTCTGTTTTGGGAATTGCAACTGCAGGCTATCAATGACCTTGTCGAGACCGGCAAGGAATTTTGCGTTCTTGCCCGTGGCATTTGGTGGGTTTGCCGGTGAGATGAACAACATTAAATGACGGTGGTCCTTCGTCATGACATAGCCATCATAGAGCTCAAATTGTTCATCCACCTGTAGTTTTTGCAGTTTCTTTATTCCCAGCCATGATATGCCTGCGGGGTCTTCCTGTATTACTTCTTTTAACGCGACACCTTCCGGGGATACGAGTTTGTCATAGTCCCAGGTGAGTTGTTGCTTTACTTTTTCGGGTGTTATTAATGAATCAATATTGGCATAATCTCGTTCAGAAAGATATACAGGCAGGTCTCCCTGTATAGCGCCCATCATGTTCATCATGGAGCTGTCATTCGCGCGGCCATCGATGGTTTTAATATAGGTGGGTAAGGCAGCAGTTGCCCTGGCAATAAAAGTATCGGCAAATGCGGTGAGTTCATCAGGGTTGGCAAGGGCAGTTGTATCTTTTTGCGATATACTTACGGTTAGCTTTTCTGAGAACCGTGCATCCTGGAAAACCTGTTGCTGCTTATCTAATCTTTTTTCGTGCGGCAGTATGTGCGTAATATCTTCTTCCAGCTTTATGCGGGAAGCAAAGAAGCCGACGAGCAAAAATGAACAGACCGCGGCTGTCCACATCATGCCTTTATGCTTCTCGAAATAGTTGTATATAGATATAAAAAAACGCTCCATCTATTATTTTAGGCGATCCACAACAATATAATATTATTTCCCCGCTTGTTCTGCTTTACTTCTCAGTTTTGTGGAAAATTCCAGCACACAATAGGTAATTATATATGCCAGTACTCCGGCAATGATGGCGAGGGTAACACTTCCATACACATATTGTTCGATATTGAGTTTTATGGCTTCTATGGTTATGTGCCTGCTGAAGATCATGTACACCGCATTGCTGCCTACCCAAAAACGTCCCAACAGAAAACTTAAAAAGACGATGAGTGGTATCATGGGGGGGATGCTGATATTAGATGCGATAATAGTAAGCGCCTTATTGAGCCGGAAGAGGGTAGCGAGCAGGAGTGCAACGGCCATCTGGAAACCCCATATGGGCACTATGCCCATAAACACACCAAACCCTATGGATAATGACCGCTTCTGTATCGACTCCTCTTTATTGTACAGGTGCCTGCGCAAAGACTCTTTCACATTTTTTAAGCGCGACATATGTATGATAAGATCGCGCGGTTTTATATACAATACGGCAATAAGGAATAATATAGTGTTCAGCACGCTGATGCGCGAAAAATCAGGGCCGGGACGGAAGTGGGATATTCTTTTTTCGGGAGGCGGATAATATATGTTTATGGGTATTCACCGGATGTTAATCCCCTTCCACGCGCAGCGTACGAGCACCTCCACCTCAAACTCATACTTGCGGCCGAAGAAACGCATATCCTTCATAAGGTATAGCGGGTATAGCCTGTAGCCGCTCTGTGTATCTGGCGCTTTTATGCCGGTATCCACATAAAACCAGAAGTTCGAGAATTTATTGGCAAAGGTGTTCTTGCCCGGCATGTTTTCCTGGTGCAGGTTTCGTGCGCCGATGATTATCGCGTCTTTTTCTGTAGCCAGTTTGTCGAGGAACAGGGGAAGATCAGCCGCAAAATGCTGCCCGTCTGAATCAATGGTTATTGCGTAGTCATAACCTTGCTTTATCGCTTCTTCAAACCCCATTCTCAGTGCTTTCCCCTTTCCCTTGTTTACAGGGTAAGAAACTATAGAGATGCCTGGGAATTGAGAAAGGATCTGTGTGGTCCCATCGGTGGAACCAT
>CAIJNJ010000263.1 GCA_903821975.1 uncultured Bacteroidota bacterium | reverse complement strand
TTTACACCAACTGCTGATCTATTTGCATTCTAACGCACTGATAAGCAGTATGCTGTACAGGTGTAAAAACCATGCCATAGAGCCGATGGCAAAATAACTACCCGGATGCGGAAATATTAAGAATTGTGGCGGGCCGATCTATCTTCCTTCCTTTCTACTTTGATCTCTTGTCTTTGAAGCTTTCTATCCTTTTTCTTATCGTTGCCCTGCAGCTTCCTGTTGCTCTTCCATGCCTTTCTTTCTTCCCTTTTAGCCTGCTTTTCTTCTTTTGCCGGCCTTGCGACCTGCGCGAATGAAAAATTACCAACCGACAACAATCCCAAAGCGAGCATTACAATATACTTTTTCATAGTCTTTTCATTTACACTTACCTACAAGAAGAGCAACACAATCCATGCCATTGCGACATATGAAGTGTTAAATGACTGATAAATGCGCGATGGCTATATATAATGAGAGCATCCTGCATAGGCGGAATAAATAAACTATCTTCGTCTATATATAGTATTGTTATGAATTTTCGCGAGTTAAACCTGAATCCGCCGCTGTTAAAAGCATTAGATGACCTGGGATACACCATCCCAACAACTATCCAGCATAAAATATTCTCCGTAATAATGTCCGGCAGGGATGTATGTGGCATTGCGCAAACAGGTACGGGTAAAACCTTTGCATACTTGCTCCCATGCCTTAGGCAATGGCAGTATGCAAAAGACAGGTTCCCACAAATACTGATCCTCGTACCAACCCGTGAACTCGTAAAACAGGTAGAGGAAGAAGTTAAAAAGCTCAGTGAATATATGACCCTGCAGGTAGTGGGCGTCTATGGCGGAGTGAATATGAAAACCCAGATTGCGGAAATAGAAAATGGTGTGGATGTGATCGTAGCCACTCCCGGCAGGTTGCTCGATCTTGCACTGCAAGGCTCACTTAAATTAAAAAATATAAAAAAACTGGTGATAGATGAGGTGGACGAAATGCTGAACCTCGGATTTCGCACACAACTGAAAAATATAATGGAGCTGCTGCCCCCAAAACGGCAAAACCTGGTATTCTCCGCCACAATGCCGGAAGAGGTGGAACAACTTATCTATGCCTACTTCAAGGAGCCGGTAAGGGTAGAAGCTGCACCGGTGGGTACACCGCTCGACAGCATTAACCAGTCGGTATACCATGTGCCAAATTTCAATACCAAGGTGAATCTGCTGGTATACCTGCTCACACATGATGCCGAAATGAACAAAGTGCTTGTATTTGCAGAAACTAAACGCATGGCCGACCAGTTGTTTGAGCAAATAGAACCGCTTTTCCCTGATGAGGGCGGCGTTATCCACTCCAACAAATCACAAAACCACAGGTTCAATACCGTGGAGCAGTTCAAAAATGGTAATTACCGGTTCATCATCGCAACAGACATAGTGGCCCGTGGTATTGATATCTCAGAAGTAAGCCATGTTGTCAATTTCGATACACCTGATATTCCGGAAGCCTATATTCACCGTATAGGCAGAACCGGGCGTGCGGACAAACTTGGCATATCCATGACCTTTGTTACCGACAAAGAAAAAGAATTCCTCGCGGCTATAGAGCAACTGATGAACTACACTATTCCGGTTGTTCCGCTTCCGGCAGATGTGGAAATATCGGATATCCTCACCGAGGATGAATTGCCCAAAGCCAATACCAAGGAAATACAGATACGCCTGCCCAAAATAGATGAGGGGGGCGGCGCATTTCATGAAAAGCTGGCCAAAAACAAGAAAGTGAATATCAAGATAAGGCATTCCGACAAAATGATGCAGAAGTACGGAAAGCCAAAAACAAGGGGGCAAAAAAAGAAATAAATCGATCTCATTTTAATAGCATTTTATGAGAAAAGTTGCATTGACTGTTGTAAGCATTTTCGGAATATTTTTCGCCGGAGCGCAAACTACTCCCGGGGAAAAGATCATGACACAAATTGCTGATCTCTATAACAGGGAAGTATATAAAGAAATGTTTCAAATGCACTCGCCAGACCTGCAGGCAAAAATACCAGAGGATAAGCTGACAGCTTTCTATGCGCACAATGTACGCCAGCCTTACGGCAAGATACTATCATGGGAAAAGGCTGAAAGTAAAAACGAGACCATAAATTATGCCGTACAAATGGAGAACGGCCCGCTCGATCTCTCCTTCCGCCTGAATGACAAGAACGAGATCACATCCATACAATGGCTGCCTAAACGGAGTACAGCTAAGATCAAAAAAAGAGACATAAGCACTATACGATCAAACAACCCTAAGCAAACAAAGCTGCAATTACTTATAGACAGTCTTGCGCTTGACCATTTACAAAATGCAGCCAACTGCGGCCTAAGCATTGGCATTATCAACGGAGATAAAACGGAAATGTATTTCTATGGGTCGACCAATAAAAAAGCGGCCCAATTACCGGACGCAGAAACAATGTATGAAATAGGCTCTGTTACAAAAACATTTACCGGCATCATCCTGGCCCGCGCTATAAATGAAGGAAAAATAAAAGCAGATGATGACATAAGAAAATACATGCCCGGAGAATACCCCAATCTTCAATATAAAGGGAGCCCGATAAAAATAGTTAATCTTGCCAACCATACATCAAGGCTGCCACGCATACCCGGCGACTTAGATAAGCAACCGCATTATAACGTGCAGGACCCTTATAAGAACTACTCCAGGGATATGATGTATGACTACCTGAAAACCGTGACGATAGACACACTGCCGGGTACTATTTGTGAATATTCAAACCTGGGAATGGCATTGTTAGGCGTGATATTAGAAGATGTATACCACCGCCCGCTCGAAGAACTGGTAAAGAAATATATCACCGGTCCGGCTAAAATGACCGACACGAAATTTGAGTTAACCGATAATGAAAAAGCAAGGATGGCCACCGGCTATTTTTCGGAAGGCGGAGAGGCCCGCAACTGGAACCTTGCGGCTTTCAATGCATGTGGCGGCTTAAAATCGGACCTTGCGGATATGATGAAGTACGCGGCAGTAAACATGCAGGAAAGCAACGAGGACATACGCCTATCCCACCGGCAAACCTATACTGATATATCCATGAGCCTAGGGCTAAACTGGATCATTACAACTACACAAAACGGAGATACGCTGATATGGCATAACGGCGCCACAGCAGGTTATACCAGCTTCTGCGGGTTTATAAAAGAAAAAAAGGCAGGCGTTGTAATATTAAATAACTCGGGCGCTGAAGTTGACAACATAGCGCTTAATATCCTGAAAGGAATGAGCGCAGATAAGTAG
>CAIJNJ010000262.1 GCA_903821975.1 uncultured Bacteroidota bacterium | reverse complement strand
TGGAAAAGGAGACCGGGTCTCCCCTACCGACCTTGTGGCTACAGCCCTGGCCACCTGTATCGTAACAACTATAGCCATCAAAGCGCCCTCTATAAACATTATGGGAGCGTTGTGCCAGGTAGAGAAAATAATGGTTGCAAATCCCCGCATGATCGGCGAGATAGTAGTAACGATTGATTTCCCGGAAAGTGGCCCTTACACTGACGATGAAAAACACCGTCTTGAGGATATAGCCGTGAACTGTCCGGTACATAAGAGCCTGCACCCCGACTGCAAACGGACGATCATCTTTAATTGGCCGAACGGATAATGTTCAGGCCAATTGTGCATGATAGGCAGCGTTTTTCGCTGCAGTAGTTATTGTATAGCTGTATCAAAGCCTGCGATTGTGCTGCATTAACCACATTCCATTCATTTTCCTGCCAGATCCTGGTTATCTTATTCTTTTCTGCGGGCACAGCCTCTAATAGTTGCAGCGCACGCTCCTGTAGTTTATGCGTATCCTGCTTTGATGCATAGAGGAACTGAATAGGCGCAATTGTGTTTATAATGATATTCTGTACAGACGATGCACCTAATGATTTGGGCGCAACCTGCTTTTGTGGCACATCAAACTGAAAGTGCGTATCCCAATAACTGCTGGCAGTAACATCGAGCAGCGGTTCAATTTCCTTTACCGAGTGCGTTTCTACTATCTGTGAAAATAGGTGCACTGATTTATGCACCAATGCTGCAAACTGTGCAATGCGAATAGTAGGAAAATTAGCCGGGCGCATGCGCAGGAACTTCCACAAATGTTCCTTTATCGGTTTCAGCTTATATTTTTTCTTCAGGTAGTCATACTCTCTTTGCAACTCTCTTGGATAGTCATCTTTGAAGTCGCCTTCCAGCATTCCTGCTTGTCCAAAGAATAGTGCTTCTACCTGCGTGAGATTCTCTTTATGCCGGGTAGGCATGTTCAATGGCAATGACTGTGCGAGCATCAAAAAGGGTGCGGCGTTGGTCTTAAAACCAAAATTCGCCGCCATACGCCAGTAAAGCAGGTTGCGCCAGTCTTCCGCAGAATTTTCAAGCAGCACATTCCAGTCTGCGAGCTTCTGTTCCCAACGTTCGGCCAGCAGCCTGCTTAGCCAGCTTTCCTTGGTTATATCTTTTACTTTTTGATGCTGGCCGCTACAGGGCAACTGCTGCGAGGCCTGCATAAGCCCGGCATACTGCGCGAATACATGCGATGGAATATGCGCATTCAAGTCCAGCACAGGAGTTTTGCCGGCGGCGTCTTTTACATCATTCTCGAAAACCACATGAAGGATCAGGTTTTGATAGGCTGCATCATTCTGGTGACCGTGTCGTAGCCAGTCGCTGGCTTTTATATGTAGCTCTATATTACCTACAAGTATCGTATTGCCGATCTTCACTTTGCCTTCCAGGAAATCAGGGCCCGCATCTTTATTCAGCTTGCCGGGATAAATGACCGTGAGCGGCTCTCCATCAGCAGTATGGAGACCAGAGGGTTGATACAAACTATATTGCCAAATAAACTGGAATAAGGCTTCATTCATGTTTTATAAGTCTAAAGTCAATAGTAGAAAGTCTAAAGTTCTTATGCAAGTTGATGAAGTCCGTTTAAAAAAACACCGCCATCTCCTTCTGGTACTTTTTTGCTTCTTCATTTGCCCGAGCAGCAAATGATGTGGTGCTATCTGCGAAGATGATACCACGTGATACATTGATGAGCACACCTGCATCTTTATTAAATGCATTACGGCATACTGTATCCACATCACCACCCTGCGCACCTACACCCGGCACCAGGAAAAAATGCTCCGGCAGCATGGTTCTTACCTCCTGCAATTGTTCTTTGCGCGTAGCACCTATCACAAACATAATATTCTCCGGTGTGCCCCATGAGGCTACCGTCTTTAATACCTTTTGGTAAAGGAGCTCATCGCCGCACGGTTGCAACTGAAAGTCGGCACTGCCGGCATTAGAAGTGAGACCCAGTACTATAGACCACTTACCTTCAAACTGCAAAAACGGCTTTACACTATCTGCCCCCATGTATGGCGCTATGGTAACGCTATCGAACGGATATGTATGAAAAAACGTGCGCGCATACTGCTCTGACGTATTACCTATGTCGCCGCGCTTGGCATCTGCTATCGTGAAAATATCTTTAGGTATATAGTTCAGGGTTTTCTCCATACTTACCCACCCTTTCAATCCTTGTGCTTCATAAAAGGCGGTGTTTATCTTGTAGGCAACAGCATAGTCTTTTGTAGCATCAATTATCGCTTTATTAAATGCAAATGCCGGGTCTTCTTCGTTCAAAAGATGTTTTGGAATTTTACTAAGGTCCGTATCCAGCCCAACACACAGTACAGATCTTTTCCTGAAAATAATATCTACTAATTCTTTCCGGTTCATGAGATAAAGATATATGGATAGCGGGAAAAAACATGAAAATGGCAAAAAACCATCTTGCAAAAAGTGCATTTTCCTGACGAATATCATATTCGCTGTTGACAATCATCATATTCCGGCTATCGTATTAGTTCGACTTTTGTACTATAAAAAAAAGCTTTATGAGAACAAATATGTTGAATGCCGACAGGACAATAAGGTTTTTGGTTGCATGCGCGCTGATCATGCTATTTTTCACACACCTTATTTCAGCAGGTATAGGCATGGTATTATTGATAGTAGCAGTGGTATTCCTTGTTACCAGTTATACCGGTTTTTGTCCCTTTTATTGGTTATTTGGACACAGGGGCACCAAGCACTCAAATCATTAAACCATGATCAACTTCTTCAGGAAAATATTCAAAAAAGTGCCGATGGTAGACATCGGTAAACTGATACATTCAGGTGCACAGATAATTGATGTACGTACCGTTGCTGAATATGCCAGCGGTCACTTACAAACATCTATAAATATACCGATGGACTCACTCGAAGCCAATTTGACAAAAATAAAAAAGGACAAACCAATAATTACTTGTTGCGCTTCGGGGATGAGGAGCGGTATAGCCCGCCGCCTGCTGTTATCATATGGATATACACAGGTGTATAACGGTGGCAGCTGGGCACTGTTAAAGCAATATGAAAAGTAAGCGGGTTTACACCGCCTCGCTATATACCTTTATCTCATTATACAGTGTATCGCGCTCCACCGGAATCCTGCCCACAGCATCTATCATATCACAAAGCTCCTCTGTACTTAACGAGGGGCTTTGTTCTTCTGCTCCGGCCATAGAGTATATCTTAGTGGTATCATCGATAGTACCATCCAGGTCGTTTACTCCAAATGAAAGCGTAAGCTGCGCGGTTTGCCTGCCCAGCATAGGCCAGTAAGCCTTAAGGTTACGGAAGTTATCCATGAATATGCGGGATATCGCATACAGCCTCAGGTCTTCAACGATAGTAGACTCCGCAACATTCGACATATCATTGTCCTTATTGCGGAATTTCAGCGGTATGAAACAATTGAAGCCTCCCGTTTTATCCTGCAACTGCCTTAAGCGGCTCATGTGATCTATGCGGTGTTCGTACTTCTCTATATGGCCGTAAAGCATAGTGGCATTTGAGTGCATGCCCAGATTGTGCGCGACCTCGTGTATCCTCAGCCATCCGTCTGCATCTACTTTATCTGCACATATTACCGTACGCACATCAGGATGGAATATCTCTGCACCTCCACCCGGCATAGACTGCAGGCCTGCATCCTTGAGTTTTTGCATGCCGTCTTCAATGCTCAGCTTCGCTTTGCGGATCATGTAATCCAATTCTACTGCTGTAAAGCCTTTTATGTGCAGGTCGGGCCTATGAGCGCGGATCTTGCTCAGCAGCTCACAGAAAAATTCAAGGTTCATCTTCGGGTGCACACCGCCTACAATGTGTACCTCTGTTACAGGCTGCCCATCATACTTGCGCACTATGTCCAGCATTTGTTCCATACCCAGTTCCCAGCCATCATCGCGGTGTTTGTACTGGCGGGAATACGAGCAGAAGTTGCATGTGAATACACATACATTAGTAGGCTCTATATGGAAATTGCGGTTAAAATACACTTTACCATGGTGCAATCTGTCTGCGATATGATTTGCTAACGCACCTACGAAACCGAGTTCTCCTTTTTCAAAAAGAAGAACGCCCTCCTCTTCAGAAAGGCGTTCCTGGTTTTGTACTTTATCCGCTATGGTAAGCAGGTTATTATCTAATTTTCCTTGTTTTAAAACTTCAGAAAGATCTATTGGTTTAACGATCATTGTAACAAAATTTTCCGGGTAACACTTCCGGATGCAAAGTTACATTTTACGAAGTAAATACCCTTACTCATTTCTGATAAGTCTATAGAATAATAATCTACGTTATTTCCTTTTACAGTCTTCACCTGCTGACCAAGCATATTAATAACAATTATCTCATTAAGTGTTTCTTCAGCAGAATTGATGGAAATGTTCACTTCACCTGTAGTAGGGTTAGGATAAATGCTCAAACTGCTTTTGAGCTCAGTAGGAGAAGGAGTAACACCGGTAGTAGAACATGGTATAAGAAGGCTTGGATTTTGTGTAAGGTTATAATTTTCACCAATTGTACCATAACCGGTTGCACCTGTTCCGCTTGAGGGCGGCACCAATACCATAGATGCCATAGCTGCTGCCTGCATTGTGGTAAACAAGTACATGGCATCATCATCGGTATAATCCATGTAGCTCAAGCAAGCTATACCAATTGGCTGTGTGTTCGTACCACTATTCATTTCACAGCAATCATGAGTGGTGCCACCGGCAATAGTATAATGCGGGTTGCCATATACGTTATCAGATTCCGGGGGGGTGTCACTGAGGCCGTCATCAGAACCAAGACCTGAAGTACAAGCAGTACCTGGGTCTTCTCCTGATACAAGTCCTGTACTGTCGGCAGCTATAGTAGCTGTTGATGACCATGTAGGGCATTTACCGCCATCATCGCCCCAAGGATGCCATATTTCGAAGAAATGGCCTGTCTCGTGGGTAAGTGTGCGCCCAAGATTATATGGTGTAGGCCATGTGCCTGTACCGGCAGGCACAGCGCCATTCTGCGCGGTACAACCCAATGTATTGTATAAAATAACAACGCCCATTTTCGTTGATGTAGCGCCATCTGATTTTGGCTGTGTAATACCCAACAGTCCATTTAAGCTACCAAGGAAATTAGTACACCAGACATTGTAATACTTGCTCACATCCCATGCTGCAAGGCCCGTGCTTGGTGACTTTACAGAGTTGATACTTGAAAAACCACCGTCAGTTGTAGTACTTCCGGAAATGATCTTGACCTCATAACCCGGAGAGCAGTTACCGCTGGGGTCAACTCTTGCAAGCCCAAAATGAACGCCTACGTTTCCCCATAAAGCCTTCCAGTTGGATGGTATCTTTCCAGAATCCGGGTTTTGCATGTTATAATCACGGTTCAGCACAGCGATCTGTGAATCACAGCGCTTGATGATACCTGCAGTGCCGCCTAATGCGTTGAACTGTGCGGAGTCAACAAGGATGTGGAAAATGATGGGCACCGCTGATACCGTTGTTGATGTCCGCTCCAGGTCTCCTGACCTTTTCAGTTCCATGTAATAATCGGCAGCAGCCTGCAGCGAGTTTCTTTGCGCAGCAAATTTCTCAGCCCATGAAGGGTCTTGAGCGATCAGCTCGTTATGGTACATTTGCATACCACACCTGTTATAATGCACCGGGGCCTGTGCATATACAGACGAATGAAGTAGTATACCCGCTCCGAGTATAGTAAAAATCTTTTTCATTTTAAGTTTGGGTTGTTAAAGATTAAAAAAGTGATCAAAACAAAGTTAACTAATTATTATGTATTAGTTAATATTTTTTTACAACATCATCATTGCAGCAATATTTTCCGGGTAACACTGCCCGACCCGAAATTGCACTGAATAAAATAAACACCCTTGCTCATACCCGACAGGTTGAATGTATAGTAATCCTTCCCGCTACCTTTTATCATCATTACCTGCTCACCAAGCAAATTAATAACCACGATCTCATTAAGCGTCTCTGCTTCCGGGTTCACGGAGACGGTCACCTCGCCGGTAGTAGGATTAGGGTATATCCCCAAGCTGCTGTTAAGCTCTGTGCGTGATGGCTTTACCCCATCAGGGCAGGCTATAAGCAAAGCAGGGTTTTGAGTAAGGCTATAGTTCTCCCCTATTGTTCCGGAACCGGTAGCACCCGCGCTATCTGTGACCGGTGGTATGAGCACCATGGCAGCCATTGCGGCGGCCTGCATAGGCGTAAACAAGTGCATAGCATCATCATCGGTATAGTCCATAAAGCTGAGGCAGGCAATACCTACCGGTTGCTTGTTGGTACCACTGTCTATTTTGCAACAATCGTAGATGGTACCGCCTGAAATGGTATAAGTGGGGTTACCAAATACCGCATCTGATTCCGGTGGCGTATCTGCAAGCCCGTCATCCGAACCTGCCATACTAAGCGGCGAAATGCTATAAGTTGTATCACAGGTGCTGTTGCCCCACGGACAAAGCCCGCCATCATCTCCCCATGGGTGCCATATCTCAAACATATGCCCGGTCTCATGCGTGAGCGTACGCCCAAGATTAAAGTGCAATGGCCATGATCCGGCGCCTGAAACTGTGGCACCAAGTGTGTTGTAAAGGATACAGACACCCTCATTGTGTATGCCCGGCCAGAATGATGCAGCCTGGCTTTTGGGTACCGTTATCCCTAAAATGCCGGCGCCGTCTGTAAAATTGATGCACCATACATTGTAATACTTAGAGCTGTCCCATGCCACCAATCCTGTGCCGGCACTCTTTGCTTCAGGGTATGCCCAGTTTACATTCGAAAACCCGGTGTCGGAAGAGACAGTAGGCATTGGTAATATTTTTATCTCATAACCCGGTGAACAGTTGCCACTTGGGTCTTTACGTGCCAGCCCGAAATGAATACCTGAATTACCATACAATGAATCTTTCCATGAAGACGGGATCAAAGTTGAATCACTGTTTTGCCGGTTAAAGTCCCGGTTAAGCACGGCTATCTGCGAATCACAACGCTTTATGATACCTGCCGTACGGCCTAGTATATTGAACTGGGCAGAGTCAACGATTATATGGAAAATGATCGGGATGGCAGAAATCGTTGTTGTTCTTTCATCCGTTCATTCTCCATTTACTTCTCCAGTTTGAGTGTCGGGTTTGCGCGCAGTGACCCTGTCAATGCCCCCTATTGGATGTGAAATCAGAAATACCATTGCTCACATGTGCTCGCTCAGAATTTCCCCTGGCAGCT
>CAIJNJ010000261.1 GCA_903821975.1 uncultured Bacteroidota bacterium | reverse complement strand
TAATCTTCAAAAATTTTTTCCACACACAGGCACATTATGACCACGTTGGGGCAATGGCGGCTATAAAAAAAATAACAGGCGCCGGAATGATGGTAGACGAAGGTGATGCTACAGCAGTGGCTGATGGCGGACTTTCTGATTACAGCCAGAAAGTAGATGTGCGTGTATTTGAACCTGTAAAGGTGGACAGGATGCTGCACGATGGCGATATCATAAAGCTGGGTGGAATGCAATTGACAATGCTACATCATCCCGGGCACACCAAAGGCTCATGCAGTTATTTGTTTGATGTAAAAGACGGGAAGCGAACATACAGGGTACTGATTGCCAATATGCCTACTATCATTGTTGACGAAAAATTTTCTGAGATACCTGCTTATCCCGGTATCGCTAAAGATTATGCGTACACTTTAACTGCCATGAAGCATTTAAAGTTTGACATTTGGCTGGCGTCGCATGGCACACAGTTCGATCTCATTGATAAGCACAAACCAGGCAAAGCTTATAACCCGGCAGCTTTTATGGATAAAAAAGCATTTTATGACGAGATCGCTGACCTTCAGAAAGAATATGATAAAAAAATAAAGAGTAAATAATTGAAAAGCTTAATGAAATTCACACAGCCTGATCAGCATATTTCAAGGAAGCAAGAAAAGCAAATCATGCTTCCGAACAGATGTGTGGGATTTTGCAGGCCTGTTTTTAACGGGATAAACCGTAGTAACAACCTAACAAATGCCGGGATGAATAACTCATCGGACGCCATCAATTTTTTCTTTTAAAAAGTGTGCAATTTTCAGGCAATGTTTTTACAAAAGTGTATTTATCACTCATGTTCACAGGCAGTGTGTCTATTGCGCTTTTAATGTAAAAGTCCTCGTTGCCATTTGTGTTTTGGCTCACTTTTAAGTGCATTTTGCGGCACAGATAGTAGTAGTACGTATCGTAATCCGAAAGGTAAATAGTGGAAAGGTAAATACTGCTACCCGTAGGTATCCCACTAAGGCAAGTTTTGTAGCTTTCATATATGGCAGTGGAGTCCTTACCATATAGGCAGATTGCATTTTTTCTGTCCTTAATGAATAGCATCACGCAAAACGATAACAACATACCCATCCAGAGTAACGAGCATACAAAACGAGGCCAGCCGGCTCTTACATGTTGCGCTACTGCATCGGTTACGAAATAGAATGTATAGATCACGAAAGCCATGGTAAGACTAAAATGTATTATTAAAACGCGAAAAGGCGGAGTGCGCCTTGCTTGAAAACAAAAAAGGATAAATGTTACCCAGAGCACGGTATAAAACAATGCAATTAATTTGTGTTCCTTTTGTTTTGAAAAAAATAACAACATTGGCAACAGGAAAAGCAAATAATTGACAAAGAGATTACCGCCCCATCCGATGAAAAAGCAGGAATTGGCCAGATCTTTTGCTTCATGAACGAAGGAAAATAAAAATCTTGGTATATTGTCTGTGGTGGGGAGCACCCAGGCATTACTGGTAAAAGCGGCTATACCTGAAAAACAAAATGCGGGTAGGTAAAGTAGGAATATCGTTGCACCGCCAATTAACTGGTATTTGAAATAGTTTGGCCATATGGTCCTGTTCCCTGCCATTATACAAACAACAAAGAGCATTTCGGCGATTAACAAATATAAATAGGTCGGTATGAATGCGATGCCTAAGATATTAAATAGCGTATTTGCTCTCAGGGCATTTATTTTGTTTGTCCTTACGTAGTGCATGATGGAAATAAAAGAAAGCCAGCCGCATGCCAGCTGGCATTCATATCCTCTGGCCTGGGTTGCAAATGCCCAAACTGCAAATTGCAGCGCTACAGGCAGTAATGCGATAAACGCAAGCCACCGCTTTGTAATGAGCTGGTAAAACCAATGAAACACCGAGATCAAAACGATCGTATATGCCACAAGAGAAATAAGCCTCCCGGACAGTATCATATCATCAGACCAACTAAACAACACATGATTAATAAAATTGAAATACATGTGGTTGTTTGGCAGCATATAGTATGATATGCACTGGAAGGCCGGTAGCCGGGCGCAACAAACGATCGAATTTAGCTCGTCCGGGTCAGGTACGGTAAGGCCAATATTGTTTATGCCAATCAATATTGCCAAAACAAATACTGCTGAATACCATAGCACTCCTTGCCGGCTAGCATGAGGGAGCGAAATTGCTACTGAAGTATTGTTCAATTTTCTCCAGCCCGATACAACGTATAGTATGCCTGTTATTGAGATCACACATCCTGCCACTGCCAGGTAATTACCCGTGGTTTTTACTGCGGGTGTAAAAAAATTACTACCCCATTTTGCCTCTTCATAAATAGAATTATTAAGCAAAAGATACCAGGTTTTCAAGGCTTCATAACCGGATAAGCAATAATATAAAGAAAAAATAAACGTGCCTGAAAGAACAAAAAATATACAAGCGTACCACATTTTCCTAAGAAAAATGGCACTTGTTGCAGGAATGGTGTCAAAAAATAAAGGCATCAGAGCTGATGCGATAATTTATCGCATTAGTAAAAGTACAAAAAGTACAAAAAGCACAAAGTGTATCGCAAACATTGTAGCTATGAATGGACTTAAATGCAGTGCTTGCTATGATCGGAAAAGATTCGTCAGTTATTGATTAGGGATATGGTTAACGAGCCAATCACGATTCAGGTTAGCGCTAAAACCGTATGCCATGATATATACAACGCCCCTCATAAATTGCAGGAAAATATAATTTTACATAATAATATTTTCTAATAATGAAGTTTGGTATTTCATTGCGAAATATTACTATTAAATTTGTTTCCAAATTGAATCAGGCCGCTTTGAGATAGGTGCAAAGAAATTTTATTTTATTATTTCAGCTTGATTAGGTATTTTACTCTACAATCAAAATCGTTATGCAGAATAATCACTTTATAAATCTTGTCAGGAAAACTATTAAATACCTAAGATGGTATCCTTTTAGGAAGTTCATATATCTTTATCAAACTCAGGTACGCAGATGTAAATGTTGTAACAAAATACCTGTAATTGTTTCGTTGGATAAAGGTGACGAAACTAAAAGATGTATTAGATGCTTGGCAAACTTGAGGTATGAAGTAATTGCAGATTATATTCATAGCAAATATAAGGCAACAATTAAAGACATGAGTGTCTTAGAGCTGGATTTCAACTCGCCGCTACAAACTTTTTTGAAAGATGCCAAAGAATATGTGACGACTTATTATTCAGATAAGGATAAGTTAGGAACTATTAAAGATGGAGTAAGATGTGAAGATGTTACCAAACTTACATTTGAAGACAATAAATTTGATATGATCATTTCTTCAGAGGTTCTTGAGCATGTTTGTGATTTAAAAAAGGCATTCAAAGAAAGTGCAAGAGTATTGAAGCCAGGTGCAGTGCATATATTTTCGGTTCCTGCGGGTACCGGAAACACTTTTAAACGAAGTGACTGGATTGATGGTAAACTGAATCATTTTGTAGAACCGGAATATCATTACGATCCTTTAGATAAAAACGGGTGCCTGGTTTACTGGAATTTTGGTGACGATTTAGGCACTTACTTTGGTGATGCAAGCTATGATCTTTCGATAATTAAAGGTCCATTTGGTAAGGATAGGAAATATCTCATTGTTTTAAAGAAAAGAGATATTTAAATAAGGTAACTCTTGTCGAGTTGGGACAAGCCCTTGTTGGTTATGAATTATGTAAATTTTCTTAATTTTTAAGAATTAGCCCCATTTTTACGCTTTACTTTAGCGTTAGCATCTGTGGCTATCTGCTTTATTGCCTGCTCAAAAGTAAGGTCAAGACCTACCGTAATATCATACTTGTCCACTTTCTTTGCAGCCTTTTTTATCGGTGCTTTTTTCTTCTCTGACATAAAAATAGTGGCTACCGTTGCAGAGTAACCACCAAATTTACGGAAATTATGCTAAATTTATTCATCCCATTATGGGTTGAATGTGTATAAATTTTGACCTGAGCTTGTATTAAAAGGGTCGTAATTTTTCTTAATCTTGCAATTAGCTTGGTCTGCGTATAATATCCTCATTTTATCGCCATTATTAGAACAAAAACCATTCGTGCTTCCCCAATTTTTCCCGAACTTATTTTCGGCATGGAAATACATTGTTGTACTGCCCATATTTAGTTCGTCAAGGTTTATAGGATTGTTGCCGTAGGCAGGTATATTACGCCACCCACGACTTATCCAACATTGCTCTG
>CAIJNJ010000260.1 GCA_903821975.1 uncultured Bacteroidota bacterium | reverse complement strand
TGGCCACTGCGGCGCAGCACACCCTCTTCCTTAGCCCTCAGTGGAAAGATATGCCCAGGCCTGCACAGGTCTTCAGGAGTGGTGGCAGGGTTTATTAATGCCTGCACGGTGGCGGCCCTGTCCTGCGCGCTGATACCTGTAGTGCAGCCATGTCCTATCAGGTCTACAGACACAGTAAATGGCGTCTGGTGCAATACGGTGTTATTTTCCACCATCAGGTTCAGCTTCAGCTCCTCGCAACGTTTCTCCGTAATGGGTGCACATATCAGACCTCTGCCGTGTTTCGACATAAAGTTGATGATCTCCGGTGTAACATTTCTCGCAGCGGTAATAAAGTCCCCCTCATTTTCACGGTCCTCATCGTCCACCACTATCAATAATTTCCCTTTTCTAAGGTCTTCTAACGCGCTTTCTATAGTATCTAACATATTAAAAAATAAAAAGTAAAAAAGACAAAAGTTAATAACTTTCTCTTGATACAAAGGTACGTCCTATAAATTAAGTGCCTTTTCAAAAAGCGGAATATGTCTATTGTATTAATTTATTAATACACATTATAAATTATCTCCAATTTATTCCGAGAAACAAATACATGTATCTACCACCATAAATCGCTATTGAATAAAATTTTATTCGCAAAAAAATAAATATATATGAATTTCACAACAGTTCTTTTATTATTGTTTTATTTTTATCTTTATGGCACCCGGCAACTCCGATCATTTATGAAAAAGATCTCCATCCTTCAGTCCAATTATATTGCATGGAAGGGGTATTTC
The DNA here is from genome assembly GCA_903821975.1 of uncultured Bacteroidota bacterium. Taxonomy (GTDB): domain Bacteria; phylum Bacteroidota; class Bacteroidia; order Chitinophagales; family Chitinophagaceae; genus Nemorincola. Next base: position 4,576 of record CAIJNJ010000260.1, on the reverse strand, counting down.
GACATTATACAAAAAGTGGATGAATTTATATTGTACGATGATGTGCAGTATACCCGTAGTGATTGGCGAAACCGCAACAAGATTAAAACTCCTAATGGCCCCGCATGGCTCACAATACCGGTAGGCAAACATTATAACAGAATCGATGAAACAACCATCAGTGACAGCGGATGGGGGAAAAAACATTGGTCTACTCTGGTAAATGCTTATAAAGCAGCACCTTACTTCAAAGATCACAAAGATATTTTCGAAAACTTTTATCTTAATACAAATGAAAAATACCTGAGTCTTGTAAATTATGAATTGATAACGATCATCAACAAAATTCTGGGTATCAATACAAAAATAACCTGGTCCACAGATTATAAGCTCATTGAGGGTAAGTCTGCACGGCTGGCCGATCTTGTAATGCAGGCGGGAGGAACTGAATATCTTACAGGGCCATCAGCAAAATCTTATCTTGAGGTGAATCTTTTTACAGATAATGGCATCAAGGTAAGTTGGATGGATTATTCCGGCTATCGCGAATACCACCAGTTACATCCGCCATTTGAGCATGCTGTGACTGTTCTGGACCTCATCTTTAACGAAGGGCCTAATGCCATGAACATGATCAATGACCGCGAACAGGAGCCGCTAGAAATATTAACTTCTAAATAATAATCTGGAAAGATAATGCTGGTTATAGTACTGAAAATAAATTATTATTTTAGTTTTGCAAGAGATAACTAACTGTATATCATCAATAAAGCAAGAGCATTTATATGAATTATAGTGCGAATAGATTTTCATACACAAAGGTGAATTTTAACTGCTAAAGTAAATTATGACCACACCTTTGATCTCAGTTGTAAGCCCCGTATATAAGGCAGAGAAGATAGTTCCTGAACTTGTGAAGCGGATAATTGAGTCGCTAACAGAAATTACTGATAACTATGAAATAATCCTCGTTGAAGATGCCGGCCCTGATGGCTCATGGGCAAAGATTGAAGAAGAGTGCAAAAGAAACTCCAAAGTAAAAGGAATAAAATTTAGTCGTAATTACGGGCAGCATTACGCCATTACCGCCGGGCTGCAATATGCCAAAGGTGACTACATTGTAGTTCTCGACTGTGATCTCCAGGAAAATCCTAAATACATTAAAGATCTTTATGAAACCGCTCAATCCGGCGTCGATATTGTATTTACGTATAAAGAAAAAAGGAGCCAGTCTGTATTTAAGAAAATAACTGCTGCCTTATTTTATAAGTTGTACAATTATTTGCTCGATAACAGGGGCCATAAAATTCATGAAGATATCGGCACCCTTTCTATGATCAACAGGAAAGTTGCGGATGCTTTTTTATCTTATAAAGAGTTCAACCGCGACTATACGTATATCCTGCAGTCCCTCGGTTATAAAACGGCCTACAAAAAAATACAGCACGACAAGAGGTATGAGGGTACCAGCTCTTATACATTTTCCAAATTGTTCAAACATGCTATTGCAAGCATTACTTCCTATTCAGATAAGTTGCTAAGACTGTCAATAACCTTTGGGTTTGTTTTCTTCCTTATCTCTATCATCTGGGCTATCTATACGCTGTACATGCACTTTACATCAAATGTACCCATGGGCTATACATCTATGTTTATATTCGAATTGCTGGGTACCGGGCTCATTCTTATGTCCCTGGGCATTACTGGTATTTACATCGGTAAGATATTTGAGCAGGTAAAGGAGCGGCCATTATATACGATCGATATTAAGGTGAATCTTTAATTCGAAACACTCCCCATCGCTACGATACATACAGGTCGCGCTGTAGCGGCCCGCCGGGCTTCACCGCATATTGATCAAGGTCAGTTATACCGGCAGCCTTCAACACATCTTCATCAAGAAATAAATGGCCTGTACATTCCTTTGATGATTGCCTGAAAATGTAATACGCGCAGTCTGCCAGTATTTCCGGCTTCCGGCTCCTGTTTATTAAGGTATCTCCGCCGAGTAAGTTTTGCACCGCTGCAGTTGCTATTGTGGTAACCGGCCACAGAGAGTTTGCGGCTATTCCGTATTTTTTAAATTCCAACGACCAGCCAAGCGTCATCATACTCATGTTGTACTTACTGATGGTGTAAGCCACATATGGCTCCATCCATTGCGGGTTCAGATCTATAGGTGGCGACAAAGTAAGTATATGGCCATTGCCTGACCGTTTCAAAAAAGGAACGCAATGCTTGGTAACCAGGAAAGTACCGCGCACGTTAATATCATGGATAAGATCGAAACGCTTCATCTCAGTTTCCTCGGTATTGCTTAGTGATATTGCAGATGCATTGTTCACCAGTATATCTATACCACCAAAAACAGTTATCGCCTGCTGGACAGCAGCTATTACCTGCTCTTCATCGCGAATATCACATTGCACTGCCAGTGCCTTGCCACCCAATGCTTTTATCTTATCGGCCACTGAATATATAGTACCTCCGAGGCGCGGGTCTTCCTTAACCGATTTTGCTACTACCACTATGTTAGCACCTTCCTTAGCAAGGCGCAGAGCTATAGCTTCACCAATACCTCTACTTGCTCCTGTAATAAACGCAGTCTTTCCCGTAAACAGCATAACCTTGTGTGTTTTATGATACCGAAGATAAGAATACGAACTGGTAATTTGATAATACAGATGCAGACTTAACAATCATTACTCATCCATACACTAACTAATCATTTGATCAAAATTGTCATCCTGAGCGAAGCCGAAGGAAACTTATCAACTTTTCAACCTATCAACTTACCCCCTACTCTCCTTCTACCATTGCAAAATGCATCGGCTCCTTATTCTGCCAGTTCTGGCCACAATAAATGCCGTTCTTTGTCATTACTTTATTGAAATCTGCACTCCACGTTCCGGTAGTTCCTTTAGGGTTGTCGGCAGCGTTCAGGTCTATCGCTGCACCCCAGCTATGCACAGATAATACAGGGCTTTCATACAGATGGGCTACATGGTGACAATGATCGAACGTCCTTATCTCTGTATGTAAACCGGATCTTTCCAGTTCGAAGAAAGCATCCTGTAACAGCGGCCAGAAATGTTTATGTATTTGTATCTCTTCCTGTGGAAACCACGGATGCAACTGCTGCACGTGCCAGTTAATGATCCATTTATTTGCCCAGCCCGGTTCGCGGGGATCGCCATAACGGGTATATAATATTAATTGCCCGGGGCCTGAAAATGCAGGCGGTAATTTGATCTCATTCGCATCGTTAAACATACCATCGCCCTCCTTTTGCACCTCATGTAAGTTACTAAATATTAAGCTGTGGAACAGTCTGTTTAACAATACTTTGGGGTAACCTCGAACGGGTGTTATGAAGGCTTTATTTACCTAAAATCCGCTGCCGTAGCGCTTCGTAAAGTATCATACCTGTGGCTACTGATACATTCAGTGAATCGAAGTTGGTGACCATGGGGATACGGATCAATTGATCTGCCCTTTTTAACACTTCCTTGCTGATGCCCGTATCTTCCGCACCCATTACTATAACAGACGGAATAGTGAGGTCACTTTCATAAACGGGCACGCTACCCTTCATTTGTGTGCCTAGTATCTGTATACCGTTAAGGCGCAGTACGTCCATTGCCTGTTGTACAGAAGGTGTTCGGCAAAGCAATATCTTTCGTAATGCACCTGCCGAGGTTTTAATAGCGTCTTCAGTGAGTGATGCGGCATGTGATGTTGGTAAAATAATGCCCTGCGCGCCGCAGCAAAGAGCACTGCGGGCAATAGCGCCCACATTACGTACATCGGTAATACCATCCAGTAAAAGGAATAAAGGCACTTCACCCTTTTCTACAACATAGGATATACCTGCCTGCAGATCGATATACTGTAATAAAGATGTCCATGCTACCACACCCTGGTGTTGCACTTTAGTGAGGTAGTCTAATTTCTCAACAGGCACCTGGCTCACAGGTATATTATGCTCCTTAGCCCGCTGTTTTATAGTACTGATATCCGTACCGGTAGCGGTGCGCAACAGGAATATCTTCTCTATGGTTACACCTTGCTCCAATGCTTCCAGCACCGGTTTACGGCCCACAAGCAATGGCAGTGAGTGAGGTGATTTCATATGCTAAACCTACATTAAAAAGCGATATGGTTACATATCGCTCTAATTAAAAACATTACCAATTAACCATTTAACCAGTTGACTTCATTACGCCATATTGTGAAACACATGCTGCACATCATCATCCTGTTCCAGGCGCTCTATCAGTTTGAATACTTCTTCTGATTGTTCTTCTGTTACTGCGATCGTATTCATCGGTATCCATTCCAGCTCTGAAGAAATAGGTGTTATCCCTTTTTCTTCCAGCGCCTTTTGCATATTCCCGAAGTCTGTAAATGCACAACGCACTATTATGTTGCCTTCAGCATCTTCGCCAACTTCTTCAAGGCCGAAATCAATCAATTCCAACTCCATATCTTCCATATTCAATCCTTCGGGTTTCAGCTTAAAAACACCAAGGTGCTTAAACAAAAATGCCACCGATCCGCTGTTACCCAGCGTACCACCACCTTTATTGAAATGTGA
>CAIJNJ010000259.1 GCA_903821975.1 uncultured Bacteroidota bacterium | reverse complement strand
GGGAATTATATGACGGGTATGTGAGTTTCTGTGATCCGTATGATGTTAAGAATATCAGTCAAACTTTGGATGCAGTTACCTTAACACCTGCCAATAACGACAAAGAGCGCTTTGATGCGCTCTTTGAGAAATATAATTATAGCCGTTCAGCCCGGACAATTATTGATATAATAGAGAAAGGCTAACATTACTTGGCTGCAGCCAGTTCTTTTACCTTTGCAAATACCTCTGTTTCACCACCTTCTTCATAGCCGGTATGTGTAAAGGCTACCTTACCATTCTTATCAATGATCATTATAAATGGTACGTTCTGGAAACTGAGCGAACGCTTCAGGTCTGAATTGGCATCAATGTAGAAGGGAAAGTTCCAGCCCTGTGACAATGCATAGGTGCGGACAAGACCTTCGGCGCGTGCTTCGTCAATAGAAACGGTCATGTAATTGAAGTCAGCCTCCTTTTTCCATGAAGGGAGCTTCAGGGATATATTTTTTATTTCCTTCTTACAGGGCACACACCATGTAGCCCAAAAACTGATAACTGTAACTTTTCCTTTTTCAACTGTCTCATTAAAGGCTACTTTTTTACCGGAGTTCACATCCTTGATTTGGGTATCCGGCAGACCTTGCGCCTGCAATGATGCGGAAAAGAACAGGCAAACAATAGCAATGATAATATTTTTCATAAGTACTTGTTTTTGAAAATAATAAGCGAAAACTTTGCCGAATTTGAATTAAGCAACTAATTTCGGAAAAGTTTTAACAAGATACGCTTCTAAATGAAAAAATCAGCGATTTTATTTTTATTGGTATGTATATCGGGCAGATTACTGGCGCAGGGTACTTTTTCCGGTGACCTGATGATGAACCTTAACTTCTTTCAGCGGGATGCAGCCATAAAAGCAGACAATAACCCATTATATGATAATGCGCTAAGTGGTAACGAAGGATGGCTGGACCTCAGGTATAGTGTAAGCGGGTTCACCTTTTTTGTACGTGCAGATGCCTTTGATAATTCAAACCTTAAGAACCCGGTTTCTCCTATGTCCGACTTTGGTATCGGGGCTTGGAGTGTAACTAAGGATATGAAGGACCTCACCATTACCGTAGGGTCTATATATGACCAGGTGGGAAGTGGTATTCTTTTCCGTGCATATGAAGACAGGGGCCTGCTTATTGATAATGCGCTTATGGGGCTGGAACTGAAATACAAACTCACAAAAAATATAACACTTAAGGGATTTGCCGGGCAGCAAAAGAATAATAATTATGTAAATAATGTACGTTATGCGCCGGTGATAAAAGGTTTTAATGCGGAAGGCGATTTTAACATTGGTAAGGTGCATCTTATGCCCGGCGTTGGTGTGCTGAACAGGACTCTGGACCAGGCATCTATGTTGCAGGTGGCAGCGACCATACAATCTTATGATTCTGCCAACAGGTTCAGCCCAATGTATAATATGTATTCATTCACGGCATACAATACATTGGTCTACAAAAACTTTTCATGGTATGCGGAAGGGGCGTATAAGACCCATGAAGCTATCAATGAGCCGAACGCAGCTGGAAATACTGTGCTTGTAGATAAGCCGGGGAATATTGAATATACATCGCTCAACTATGGCAGAAAAGGTATAGCGCTGAGCCTTACCGGCAAACGTACCCAGGATTTTGTGATGGACGTTACGCCAAACCCCACTCAAACCATACTGGATGGTAAGCTCAACTGGCAGCCGGTTATAGCGGTGCTGCGCCCGGAGCGCTTAATGGCAAGGTATACGGCTCTATCTGAAGATATCTCAGAAATGGCGGGAACGGCTAACCTTACTTTATCTCCAAACGATGTTGCCAACTATACTGTTTCCTATTCGCACATCAATACCCTGCAAAACCAGGAACTGTACCGCGAACTATACGTGGATGCGTATTACCAGGGTTTAAAATCGTGGATCGTACAGGGTGGGGTACAATACCTGGAGTATAACCTTTTGGCTTACCAGTCGGAAGGATCGTCTACAAATCCTATAGTATATGCGTTGACCCCGTTTACTGAGATCACATACAGGATCAATGAAAAGAAATCTATCAGGGCCGAGGTGCAATACATGTACACTAAGCAGGACTGGGGTTCTTGGATATTTGCTTTGCTGGAGTATGACCTTGCCCCTAAATGGTCTGTTTCTGTATCTGATATGTATAATATCAGCCCTAACCCAAGCCCTGATAATAAGAACTATCAAAACCCTGCAAATCATTATTATAGTGTTTACGCAGCTTACACAAAAGGCCCCCACCGGTTTTCACTTGCCTATGTGAAACAGGTGGATGGTATCAATTGCTCAGGAGGCGTATGCCGGTATGAACCTGCCTTCAGTGGCATAAAGGCCACACTTACTTCAAGTTTTTAACCGGGAGTGATGTGGGTGAATAAACGGGGGATTGCCATTTGAAACAGATACCTGATATTTGATACTGCATGCAACGCTCTATCCTTTGCTTATTGTTTCGGTTGAAAAATTTCAAATACCTGCTGGTCATCCCGGTACTAGTGAGCATGCAGGTGACATTATATGCACAGGCCGCGAAAAAGGTATTGAACGCATGTGCTATCAACGAAAAAATAACGCTGGATGGCAAACTTGACGAACCGGCATGGCAGCATGCTGAAAAGGCTACCGGATTTGTTCAGCATGACCCATACCCTGGTCAGCCATCGCTACAAAATACAGAGGTGAAGATATTGTATGATAATGATGCCGTGTATATAGGGGCAATGATTTATGATACGAGGCCGGACAGTATATTAAAGCAACTATCTCCCCGCGATGTATTTGATAACAACAATGATGTTTTTGGCGTTTTCTTTGATACTTATGCAGAAAACCAAAACGGTTTTTTCTATATTGTAACCGCAGAAGGGGTGCAAGCCGATGCAAAACAAAAATTCGATAACAGTGATTTTTCATGGAATGCAGCATGGTTCTCGAAAGTAGCTTTCAGCGATAAGGGGTGGTGTGTGGAAATGAAGATCCCGTATTCCGCTATCCGTTTCCCGCAGACAGACGTACAAAAGTGGGGTATCAACTTTGCACGCATAATAAGACGGTGCCGGGAGCAGTCGTTCTGGAATCCCGTAATGCCTGACCAGGCGAATTTTGTTGGGCAAGCGGGCAGGGTAACCGGAATTCAAAATATTATATCGCCGGTACGGTTACAGTTGCTGCCTTATATATCGGCTTATGCAGAGAATTATGGCGGAGTGAATGCGCATTCGCTCGATGGCGGCCTTGATATTAAGTATGGCATAAACGATGCCTTTACACTTGATATGACACTGGTGCCTGATTTCGGTCAAACAGTATATGACAACCGAGTACTTAATCTTTCACCCATAGAAGTAAGGTATAATGATAACCGGTATTTCTTTACAGAAGGATTGGAGCTGTTCAATAAGAACGACTTGTTTTATTCAAGAAGGGTAGGCGGGACTCCGGTCAATTTTAATATACCGGCGGGCGCATTGAATGCAAATGATACGGTTGTTAGTAACCCGCAGGCCACAAAATTATATAACGCCACAAAGATATCCGGCAGAACAGAGGGGAACCTGGGCATTGGTTTCTTTAATGCTACCTCAGCTCCTGCTTATGCCACCGTTAATAATTTCGTTGCCGGTACAGAGCGGAAAATACAAACAGCACCACTTACCAATTATAATGAAATAGTGCTGGACCAGGCATTTAAGAACAGTTCTTACATAAGCTTCGTAAATACGAATGTGGTACGTAACGATACTACCCATAATGCGGACGTTACGGCATTGTTGTTTAGAATTGCTGATAAACCGAACAGGTACGCGATTGATGGCTCGACAGACGTAAGCCAGTTGTACTATCCTCACAACACCGATATTGGCTACCGGTATTACCTGGATGTGGGTAAGGTGAGTGGTAACTACACATGGTTGGTAAGCACAAGGTCTATCAGCGACCATTTTAACCCTAATGATATGGGTTACCTGGATAGGAATAATATCGTCTACTACAACATTGACCAGTACTACAACATTTACAAACCTTTCTGGATAATTAATACACAATACAATCACGTCAATATATACTACAACCGTGTCTTTAACTCCGCGGTATTCCAGAGTTATGGTATTGACGGCTCTCATTACACCACACTGAAAAACTACCTTACATTGGGGCTTTACTGGCTGGCGCAACCGGAGAACTCTTACGATTACCTGGAGCCCCGCACGGCAGGCAGGTATTATGTTTATCCCAAAACATACATGGGTGGTGGTTTCTTCTCATCTGATTACCGTAAAAAATTTGCATTGGATGGGGAAACAAATTACCGGACGTTCTCATCGCAGGGGCGCAATACCTTTTACTGGTCACTTACGCCCAGGTATCGGTTCAATGATAAATTCTCCATGATCTACAGTTTCTCTTTCCAGCGGCAGAATAATGATGTAGGGTATGTGGACAATATTAACGACTCGGTATATTTCGGGATACGGAATATCAATACGCTGACCAGTACAATAAGCGCATCCTATATTTTTACCAATGTGATGTCGTTGACACTCAACGGACGACAGTACTGGTCACAGGCTGACTACTCACAGTACAAGCTGCTGAATGCAGATGGTACTTTGGGTAACACCACATACAATACCGACAATAATATCAACTACAATTCATTCAATGTATACCTGAGTTTTGTGTGGCAGTTCAGGCCGGGCAGCGAAATGAGCATTGTGTATCAAAACGCCATTTATACAAGTGGCGCAAATATGGTCAATGATTATTACAACGATCTTAATTATACACTCCAGTCGCCACAGAGCAACAGTCTGTCTATAAAAGTTGTGTATTACCTCGATTACCTTGATATAAAGAAGGCACTCCGTAAGAACAGTTAGGTATTCACGAATCGGGTTGTTACATATGATTTTGTACCTACCTTTGTTTGCGCTATGCTAAAGACAGATTTTCTCATTATAGGTTCGGGTATTGCAGGACTCACATTTGCTGTGAAAACAGCACGTCGCTTTCCTGACAAGACAATAACCATACTTACCAAAGCAAATACAGACGAAACAAATACCAAGTATGCACAAGGTGGCATAGCCGTTGTGAATGACCTGGAACATGACAGTTTTGAAAAGCACATCCAGGATACGTTGATAGCCGGAGACGGCCTTTGCAATGAAAAGATAGTAGATATAGTAGTGACCGAGGGCCCGCAGCGGGTGAATGAAATAATAGAATGGGGTGCAAAATTTGACAAAGATGCAGAGGGTGATTATATGCGTGGTAAGGAAGGT
>CAIJNJ010000258.1 GCA_903821975.1 uncultured Bacteroidota bacterium | reverse complement strand
GTATTCAGCATCAGGTATAGCTCGGGTATCTCGGGCACATCACTTTGTGCATATAAGGCTACTTTATCAGGGTCCAGTCCGCCGGCAATATTCTCTGCTACTACACGGTATACGTTTTCTTTCAGCTCTTTCGGATCAGGGTGTGTGGTAAGCGAATGATAGTCTGCTACAAAAAAATAGCAATCATACGCCTCCTGCATTTTTACATAATTCTGTATGGCACCAAAATAGTTACCGAGGTGTAAATGCCCGGTAGAACGTATGCCACTTACAACGATCTCTTTACTCATGCCGCAAAGATATTAAAATGAGGCAATGGCTTAAGGGATTAATGGCGCAATGGCTTAATTGCTCAATGGCTTAATTCACATGTGTTAAATTTATCCCTATGTGCAGAAAATTATTCAGTTTTTAGGGCATAAAGGTTATCTTTGCCCCGACGCGGTCGAAACTATTGTTTAATTTTAAAAAAAATCATTATGCTATTATTAACGATTAAGCCATTGATGTTAGAATTATTCTCTGGCTCGCATATGATCTACCTGCTTATTGCTGTGGTATTACTGTTTGGTGGCAAGAAAATCCCAGAACTTGCCAAAGGACTAGGAAAGGGCATCCGTGAGTTCAATGACGCTAAAGACGGTATTAAAAATGAAATAGAAACCAGCGCAAAAGACAAAGAGAAGATACAAGCTCCGAATACGACGAATACACCATCGAACAACGCTTAATACAGCGTAGCCCTGATCTATTTATTTATTTAACACGGCGTTTTCCCCTGCATTGCGGGGTGTATGGCAGCCGCATTAAACGAGCGATGCATCATAAGTATATATTTATTGCTTTTTTGTTTTCTATTACCATATCTCCGCTGTATGCTCAACATGCAGCAAGATATGATACCATCATTACTTCTTCAGGCAGAATGATCATCAGGCCCGCAAGCCAGGTGATCGCCGCTAATATTCCTTCGTCTCCTTCTAAAACGAGTGCTTATACGGAGCCTGTACCTACCAAAAAACTACCCCCTGCCATCACGCCTGTTAAAAATACAGATGTAAAGAAAAGTGATAAAATAGAAAAAACCTCAATCGCCGATAATAAGAAAAACGGCTACAATCATGTGCCACTGGCAGGTGAAAAGGCCTATTTCGGGGAGAAGAACGAATACATGAATGAGTTTGTGCGCAAATACCTGGAAGTGCACAATAAAACCCTTGGTAGCGTGCAGAATAACAGCACTACCCCTTTCTCTGTTATAGATAATGTACTGGAGAAGAAAAACCTGCCAAAGGAATTGAAATACCTCGCGGTGATAGAATCGGCACTTAACCATAATGCAGTATCAAAAGCCGGTGCCGTAGGGCCATGGCAACTGATGGAATCAACCGCCCGCATGATGGGCTTGTCGGTTTCCCGCCATCATGATGACCGTACCGACCTATATAAATCCACCGGCGCTGCCACCAAATACCTTGAATTGCTATACAGCCAGCTGAATGACTGGTTACTGGTGATCGCAGCTTACAATAGTGGTCCTACCCCAGTGCAGCGTGCAATAGAACGTACCGGCAGCCACAATTTCTGGGATATTAAAGAATACCTGCCTCGCGAAACACAGGGCCATGTATTGGCCTTTATCGCTACAGCAAGCATTTTTGAGAACCTGAGCAAATTCATCAGCCTTGGAAGCGTTCCGGATGATTTCAGGTTTGGTAAAGAAGAAGAGCCGGCACCATTGCCCGCACCAGTAATCGTAAAAGACGCAACAGCTAAACCTGTTACGGCTACTGTAGCGCCTGTAAATGCCACAGCGGCACCGGTTAAAAAATCGCCTTATACGGAAGATGAGCTGAAAAACATGGCTATTGTGCGCATTACCCAGCCATTGCACCTGGAATATACCGCACAGGAACTGGG
>CAIJNJ010000257.1 GCA_903821975.1 uncultured Bacteroidota bacterium | reverse complement strand
GTTTTATTCAAAGAAACACATCACCAGTTCAAAGGGATGAGCGGGAAAGAGTAAGCGCGTATCAACCTTCAGGCTTTAAGCTCGAAGGTCACAGACCCGTCATCCGTAAATTTTTCCGGCATAGTGCCCACCACGCGAAACCTGCTATCTCCATTCATAGGGAAAAATGCCGAGAAAGTTTTAAGGCTCATGATCACGTATAGTTCGTCCGGGTCCATGTTCCATTGCACTTTCGTATCTGCCACAAAAAAAACATTCTCATAGGTGCTGCCGGTAAACGGCAGATCCAGTATGTGCCGCACGGGGCTCTTAGCACCGTCAGCGCCTACCATGTAGCGCGCACGTATTTCTATTTCCTCACCTTTACTATTTTTTACTTTCGCTCTTATGCCATCACTCCCATCTGTAAAACTTGCCAACTCATGTTTCCACAGCACCTTTCTGTCATGCTTAGTAAGATATTCGTCAAGCAATTCTTCATTTTTGTTCTGTTCCAGCATCAGTATATATGGGAAAGGGCTTAAGCCCTCACCTATATTTCCAAAAGTGATATGCCCCCGCACTTTATCCTTTACAACTAGATTCAGCGCTTTAGCCTGCGCGCCATGTTTTACTGCTTTATCAGCAATACCCATTTGTCTGAATATTTCCAGGCTCCGCGCCTGTACCGCCAGCGCTTTCGATTTATCGGTGACCGTATCCTTATCGTCAATGATCGCAAAATCAATACCCCAGCGCTGCAACTGGCATGCCATCATCAGGCCCGTAGGCCCTGCACCAACTATAAGCACCTGTGTTTCCATGAGTGGCAGCTTAATTTATCGTACGATCAATACTTGCAATGTTTTAAAAATTATGCCATTAAGCATAAATATCACCAATATAGAACCGGATTCACAAGGCAGGCATCGTGTTTCAATTTTTCTATTACTTTTAATGTATGAAATCAAGCATACTCACCATTGGCATTTCCATTTGTGCGCTCAATTCTTATGCACAGGATTCGCTGCAAATGCGCAAAATATCAGATGAAATAATGCTGCATGGCACTTGTTATGAGAACCTGCGGGTGCTCACAAAAACCATAGGGCACCGTATCAGTGGCTCTCCGGAAGCGGCAAGGGCCGTTACCTGGGGTGAAAAGGCTATGAAGGAAGCCGGAGCAGATAAAGTATGGCTGCAGGCGGCTGATGTGCCTTACTGGTACAGGGGCAAGGAAAGCCTTTACCTGAAAATGGGCAAAGAATACAAAAAAGTGAGGGCATTATCGCTCGGCAACAGCGAGGGTACGTATGGTAAAACACTGGAAGCGCCCATAATAATGGTGCATAATTTCGATGAATTCAAAGCACTGCCTGAAAGCGAGGTAAAAGGCAAGATCGTATTCTTCGATTACCGTTTCCGGCAGGATTTTGTTTTTACTTTCGAAGGGTATGGCGATGCAGTAAGATACCGGTGGGCAAGTCCCAGCATTGCCGCACAAAAAGGTGCTGTAGGTGTCATTATCCGTTCCATGTCTACAGGCAAAGATGACTTCCCGCACACCGGCGGTATGCATTACACAGATTCTATAAAGAAGATACCCGAAATGTCCCTTGGCAATATTACTGCCGATGAACTGGAACGGGCATGTGAAAAAGGTGCACCAATGGCAAAGATGACCTCTGAATGTCACATGATGCCACAACCCGTACATTCTTTTAACGTCATTGGTGAAATAAAAGGCACCGAAACTCCTGAGCGTATCATCACCGTTGGCGGCCACCTCGATTCGTGGGACGTAGGTGAAGGTGCTACTGACGATGGTGCCGGTTGTGTGCAATCTATAGAGATCATCCGTGCATTCAAAGCGCTTGGCCTCAAACCTAAGTGTACCATACGCGCAGTACTCTTCATGAACGAGGAGAACGGAGACAGGGGTGGTGAAGCTTATGCCGATTCTGCCAAAGCAAAAAATGAACACCATGTCCTTGCTATAGAAAGCGATGCCGGCGGTTTTTCCCCACGTGGTATAGGCCTTGAAATGCCTGACTCTTTAAAACAACAGATAACAAAGTATAAAAACCTGTTCCTGCAATATGGCGTATATGACTTCTCGCGCGAAGAAGGCGGAACAGATATCGGGCCGTTAAAGAAACAAATGAATGTGCCGCTGGCAGGCCTTCTGCCCGACTCTCAGCGCTACTTCGACCTGCACCATACAGATAATGATACTTTCGAACAGGTAAACCACCGCGAACTGAAACTCGGCGCCGTAGTAATGGCGCAACTAATTTACCTGGTGAGCGAACATGGATTGAATTAACCCCGGTGTCCCCGGTGTGCCACACTTAGAAGTGTGGTACACCTTCAGGAACGCCAACAAAGCATTTTCAAATTGTCTGATTTCCACATCTTCAAATTGGACAAATTGTTGAAACGCCCTTCGGCGGTCATTGCATTGTGCATTATTGCCCTTACCTGCCTCGTTTCCATCTTTGCATATATCATTGCACCTGATGATACCCCGTCTGCCAACAGGATGATTATAGAACTTGGCGCTAAGCAGCCGGGCTTCTCCAAACAATTATTATACCTGCCTAAAGGCAGCAGGGCGCATGACAGCCGGTTATTCGAATTGTTCAACGGCACCCCATCATCCTATCTCGCCACTCCCATAAACAGTTATATTTTTTCAGGTAATAATCTCATAGTACACCATTATATTGACGACGGCCTCGAGGACACGCTATCCTACCCGCTTTCCACACTGCTGCCACAAGATCATCTTAATGACCCCCTACAGGCACAGCAGGCATACATAAAACAGCACCTGATCTCTACCCGCACCTTCTACCTCGGCACAGACCGTTATGGCCGGGATATCCTTTCACGGCTGCTGGTAGGCGCACGTGTCACGCTTGCTGTAGGTATGGTGGCGGTACTGCTGTCGCTTACAATAGGTATACTGCTCGGCTCTGTTGCCGGCTACTTTGGGGGCATTATAGACAAGGTGGTAATGTGGTTCATAAACATACTTTATGCTATCCCTACCCTGCTCCTCGTCTTTGCCATCACACTAACCATCGGTAAGGGTTTCTGGGAAATATTCATTGCTATCGGCCTCAGTATGTGGGTGGGTGCTGCGCGTCTCATCAGGGGTCAGGTAATAGCACTGCGCGAGATGGAATACGTTACCGCGGCAAAAGCCCTCGGCCTTAGTGATATGCGCATCATATTCCGGCATATACTGCCAAACATCGCCGGGCCGCTCATGGTTATTGCCGCAAGTAATTTTGCAGCTGCAATACTTGTTGAGGCCGGGCTTAGCTTTCTCGGCTTTGGTGTACAGCCGCCACACCCATCATGGGGCCTCATGATAAAAGAGCATTACAACTTCCTGCTCACTAACCGCCCGTTGCTGGCGCTTATCCCCGGAATAGCTATTATGCTACTGGTATATGCGTTCAACATTATCGGCAATGCCCTCCGCGATATCCTTGACGTAAGAAACTGAGACATTAGCCATTCACAAACACGACCCTGCCTACCGGCAGGCAGGTCACGACTTATTTACCTGCCATAGCTTCAGCGAAGGCAGGCGACTTACGACTAAAATCCCTTATCTTTGTTTTAACTCAAAACTTATACTACTATGTCATTATTATCAGGCAGCAATAAAGCCGGGAAGAAGGCAACCAAAGGAAACAAGGGCGCTAAGCCAGCTATACAAGGCGCAAAATTCACCGCCAAGCCACTCAACGCCGCTAAAAAGATCATTAAAACGGGTGGTGCAAGAGGGAGCTGATCTTTCAAAATCTTACTGCATATAAATCAAAACCTGTCATACACGACAGGTTTTTTTATAACTACGTGTTTTTAGCAATACACGTATAACTTACGAGGGATTTGCTGGCAAATAGCGCAAACGCACTACGAAAGCATTAAGGCTGCTATATGCAGCCTTTTTTATTATCTTTATGAAATATAATTAAACAAATGGAACTTAGGAAATTGTTACTATCTGCTATATTAATTGGTGCGCTTTGCGCTATTGGTATTTATATTCATTTATCTGGCACGAACAGCAATATATCCTTATATAAATTTGTGGCACTTTTTGCTGTAATCTTTTCGGGAACAATGTTTATCTATCTACGCAACAAGAGACGCAAAAAATCAAACCAATAAATCATTTTAAATTATTGCTCTACCTTTATCTATGACATTACCTATTTTTAATAACAAATTACATCTGTTACAACTGGTATATATAGTTACCGTTTTTCACTCTTCTTCATCAAAGTAAATCTTGTAAAAGCTCTTTCCCACTCGCTCATCATACCCTTTCTCTATCAGGCTTTTGTCGCCATGTATATACACATGAAAATTCTTATCCAGCTTTAATACACTTTTAAAAACCCTCGCCTGCTTTTTTACTGCCTGCGTGGATATATCAAACCTGTCTGCCAGTTCTATGTCGTTCATCTCCGCATAGTTCGTTTCAAACTTCCGGAAGGCCTTTATCATACCACTGTCATCAAACACTTCCTTTTCAAACTTCTTCTTATCAAACGACTCATTTGCCCTGAAGTATTCTACCGACTTATTCAGCAGGTCTATCTGGTCCGTCTTGGCTATATCATACTCTTCGGGTAGTTGCTTGGCAATAAATTGTTTGGTGATGTTCAGGAACTGGTTTGTCTGGAAATATTCTGTTGCCTGCGGCACTACATTAAGAAAGGTCTCCCGCCAGAAAACAGCCTCTTCCCCTTTGTTGGTGCTGTCATAAATAAGTACATCAAACCCTTTCTCTG
>CAIJNJ010000256.1 GCA_903821975.1 uncultured Bacteroidota bacterium | reverse complement strand
GTTCTTCCCGCTGCTGCTCATTGCCGTGCCGCTCATCAAGGGAAGGAATATTTTTGTCCGCAGCGCGTTGTATGCCATAATACTCATTTTTATTGCGGGTATCGGATTCTCATATGCAAGGGCGGCGGTAATTGGTGTCATCTTCGCAATAGTCATTGGTTTTGCTATCCGGCTGAAGCTGGTGAACCTCATCATGCCGGCATTTTACGGTCTTATTATTTTACTCATGTGCTACATGGTGCCCAATAATAAGTTCATGGATTTCAGGCCGGATTACAACAATACTTACATGCACAAAAATTTCACCGATCACCTTATCTCTACATTCCGGGGTAAGGATATGTCATCGATGGAACGCTTGTACAGGTGGATAGCCGCTATCAGGATGAGTAAAGACCGTCCGATTACCGGTTACGGTCCGCGAGCGTTTTACTATTTCTACAAGCCTTATGCAGTCACTGCTTTTCATACGTACGTTAGTCGGAACCCGGAGCAGTCGACCACGCACAATTATTTTCTGTACATGCTTGTAGAGCAGGGGTGGCAGGCTATGCTGCTCTATGCTATTCTTATAGCGGCCATTTTTGCCAAGGCGCAAAGAATATATCACCGGTTCAAAGACCGGTTTTACAGGCATGTTACTATTGGGCTTGCTATGACCATTGCCGTAGGCTTTATCAATAATTTCTTTTCCGAGCTTATTGAGACCCATAAGGTGGCAGCTTTGTTCTTTATACCGCTGGCCTTGCTTGTTATCCTTGACAAAAAAAGCAAAGAGGAGGAAACACAGCCAACTCCTGACAATTTCGTTACAATACCCTAAAATAGCCTTCTGTGGCGTATTATAATAAATGCAATTATTATAAAATGGTCATTTTCTGATAGCTAAAAGGATAAGTTTTCATTTTTAAACCAAACAATAGTATTTTAGCAGAATACTACAAAACAGTAGATGGAATACGAAATAAAACAATCAGGTAAATTTAAATATGTTGAAGAGGGTACAGGCGAACCATTGGTCCTGCTTCATGGCCTGTTTGGTGCGTTAAGTAATTTTAAAGACCTGGTAGAAGGTTTCAAAAATACGCACCGGGTTATTATCCCGCTTTTGCCGCTTTATGATCTCACATTAATAGAAACAAGCGTTTCGGGTCTAGCCAAATACGTTCAGAAATTCATAGAACATCAGAAAATTGAGCGGTTCCATCTTTTGGGTAACTCATTGGGGGGACATGTAGGACTTGTTTACGCACTTAAGCATCTCGATAAGATCAAGAGTATTACACTTACCGGCAGTTCCGGGTTATTTGAGAATGGGATGGGTGAAACCTACCCTAAGCGTGGTGATTATAATTACGTGGAAAAGAAAACGGCCCTTACTTTTTATGACCCTAAAGTTGCTACCAAAGAATTGGTAGATGAGGTGTTCGGCATTATCAATAACAGGATGAAGGCGTTAAAGATCATAGCGCTTGCCCGGTCTGCTATACGCCATAACCTTGGTGATGAGCTTAATGAAATAAAAATACCTACCTGCCTCATATGGGGTAAGAATGATACCATTACGCCACCTATGGTTGCAGAAGAGTTTCATAAATTGTTACCTAACTCCGAGCTGCATTGGATAGATAAATGCGGACATGCGCCGATGATGGAGGTTCCGGGAGAATTTAACGCAATTTTATCGGCCTTCCTCGCCAAATGCAAAGGGTAATTGTAATATAATTGCCACTTTTGCAAAGTACGATACGAAAAAAAACTGGCCTGCGTTTTGTAATACATATCATACATTTGGAGCGCAAATGAACATCGAGCAATTGATATCATCCCTTGTACCGGTATTGTCCCCGACAGACACTGGTGACCATGCATTGAGCGTAATGGAGAAAGGTAATTTCTCCGCTCTTCCCGTGGTGTCGGAAGATCATTATGTTGCATTAGTACAGGAGAATGACTTACTTGATTGGGCGACACCCGATGCTGAATTGTCCTCAGCTGCTTTCATGAATTATAAACCGGCTATTTCGGCGCTGAGTCATCCATTTGAAGCGCTCCGCATTATGCACCAGGCAAACCTGGATATTTTGCCGGTCATTGACAATGAGCAGAAATATATCGGCTCGGCAACAAAGGAGACGTTGCTAAAGTTTATGATCGAGAACAGCGGCATTGACAATCCGGGGGGCATCATAGTATTAGAGGTAGCCCCGCGCAATTATACCCTGTATGAAATAGCGAGGATATGCGAGAACGAGGATGTTATCATACTGAACATGCAGGTGCATACTAATGAGCGGGGAATGCTGGAAATAACGATAAAGCTCAATCGCACTGCCCTTGAAGCTGTTGTATCTTCTTTTGAAAGACATAATTACCATGTTATTGCTGTATATGGTGATGAAAGCAAGAAAGACGATATAACCGATAAATACGACTTGCTGATGAATTACATCAATATGTAGGTTTGAAGTTGATAAGTTAACAAGTTGATAGGTTAAAAAATTAAAGGGTTTATTAGTTTTTGGTAAGCTACTACAGTTGCCCTGGCCTTCAGGCCGGGGGATTGAAAATGGAGAACTCTCGGCTTTAGCCAAAATATATAACAAGGGATAATTTTCAAGTCTGATTGTTTTAACTTACTCTTTAGACTTTAAACTTCCTACTTCAGACTTTTTAAAAATGATCGCGATAGATAATGTACTGCTGAGTGATGAGATAGTGGAGGAGCAGTTTGTTTGTGACCTTAATAAATGCAAGGGTGGTTGCTGCGTAGATGGCGATTGTGGCGCGCCGCTCACTGAGGAAGAAACAAAGATCATTGCCCGCATTTATCCTAAGATAAAATCATCCCTCAACCCGGAATATATTCCCGAAATTAAGAAGCAGGGTACGCACACTATCGATAACCAATACGGCTATGTTACACCTACAGTAAATGGCGGTATATGCGTATATGGTATGACCGATGAACTCGGCATTGTAAAATGCGGGATAGAAAAAGCATGGAAAGAAGGGAAGGTAGATTTCCGCAAACCCATTTCCTGTCATTTATTCCCGATACGTATTATTTCTCATCCCGGCTATGAAGCAGTAAATTATGAGCCCCGCGAAACCTTATGTAAACCCGCCTGCAAGCAGGGCAGGGCGCTAAAGGTGCCGGTATACGTTTTCTTAAAAGATGCCATTATCCGTAAATACGGAGATGAATTTTACGGCATACTGGAAGCCGTTGCAGAGAAAATGAATAATGATAAATCATTACCAATTTAGCGCTTCAGGCGCTTGATGAAATAAGTCATGAAGTTCAGGGATAAAATCTTTTTGTCTTTTCATTTCCTGCCATACGGTTTGGTGTGCTTCTTCTTTTATCCCTCTTATTATTTCATTTAACTGATGTTGGGTAACAACTCCGGAGTCTCTATCAATAATATATATTCTAAGCCGCGCTTTAAAATTTACATAAGCACTCCCTCTCGCTTTTGATAATGAAGGTCTGGTATTAAGTCTGAACACTTCCAGAGTATATTTGGCCTTTTGATATTCACTTGTATTATTAGCCGGTAGCTCAGAAAAAACGAAGGTGCCTGTATTTAAATCTAAAAAGAAGTAATCAAGAGGATTTTCGTTAACCGGGTCAACAAAAGCACTAATACCAGCTAATGGCGGCTGTGGTGGTGGTAAGGGTGGGCCGTTTTTACTTTTTCTGGGTGGGGTAGTATCAACAAGCGTATTTGTTGTAGCATCTATTACTGCACATTTATTATTTTTTGGTCCATTGCAAGTACCACAAGCGTAGTAATAATTATTCCAACTATAACTATGGTTTGGATAAGCATCTTTTGGCAATAAGTGATCTACTTCATCAGCTTTTGAATCTTCGCAATAATGGCATCGCTCAGCACCACTGCTCATTTGTATCAACTTTAATTTAACGTCATTAAATGTTGCATTGCCAATAATATTCTTTTTGGGAAAGTCGTCTTTTGCAAAATTAACCTTTGTAGGGAAATCCGGCTGATTATCTACTGCGGTTTGATATTGTTCTAATGATTGAGCTGCATTAATTGATAATGCAGGGCGGATAAGCTGTATCATTCAGTTGGCAATATTTTTTTTAATTCCTGCATTCTTTTTTTATCATTTTCCGAGATTGTTCCTTTAAAAGATTTAAGAGTCAAATCAGCCAATTCCTTTAGCATTTCTTCTCCATTTGCAGATTGGCTTACATTTTCTCCAAAGACTTCTGTTCCATATGCATCAAGGACATTACCGAAAATTAAACGATTTCTATTGGTTCCGGTTATTTCACCAGATTGTAATTCACTACCTGGTGTAGCTAACCGCCAAATACTTCCTTTTTCACAAGCACGACAAATTAAAGGGCTATGTGTCGTAACAATAAATTGCATATTTGGAAAATATTTAATAAACCACTGGCCAATTCGTGTTTGCCAAGTCGGGTGAAGATGTGCATCTATTTCATCAATCAATACAACCCCTGGTTTATTAACAAATACTTCCCCATCAGGTGTGTATGAAAATATGTTGCCTTGTTCTCCATAGCTACGAATTATTTGTCGCAAGAGCTCAAAGGTTAGGCTTAATATAGATCTAAATCCATCACTTAACTGGTTCATAGAAATTACAACCCCATTTCCATCAAGGAATGTTACACCATCAGATCCAATCTCGTTTAATTTTGCTTTGTGTGGTAAAAAATCAGATGAGTTAATGAGTTCCTTTATAGTATTAAGCTGATTACTTTTTCCTTCTAATTCCTGGAATTTTAATTTTTTCAGCCATTCTGTTGTCTCAGTTAACGCTGCTGATTCATCAAATAATGTCAGATGAGAACTAAGCCTTGACAATTGTGGATTTTTAAATACACTTTCCCATTCACCAGAACCACCTGTAAATCGTCTAAAGGGTCCAAATCCTGCTGAAAACCATCCAATCGTATTGCCAGCCCAGAACCCATCACTACCTTTTTTAATTTCGATTTCGCCTTTAATATTATATTTGTTTACACCTTTATAATTCAACTGTGTATTGCCAATGTCATCCTTATAAAAATTAAGCTCAAGAGGGTTATTACCCACCGCTTTTACATTTATATCTGAAATTTGGTGTACCGTAATATTCATTTTTATTGATGCTTCATTTTCATCTTTCATCATCCAGTCGTTCCAATTTGATCGTAACCCAAGAACTTGTTCTGGGCCAATTAGTACGAGTGATAATGACTTTAAAATACTTGATTTGCCAGCACCGTTATCTCCAATCAAAACATGCCAGCCTGCAGGGTCTTTAAATTCAAGTTTGAATTTATTTGTGGAGCGTATTTTGGCTATTTCCGCAGATTGTATGTACATTTTGATACAGTATTGATAATTAACAAATTTAGAGATTTCTTTTGTACTTAGATAGTATAGATATTAGATCCATCCATTATTACGTAATAATTTTGCTATCTGCACAGCATTCGTTGCTGCACCCTTTCTTAGATTATCTGATACGATCCAGCAATTAAGAGTATTGGGCTGTGAATGATCGCGCCGTATGCGGCCCACAAACACCTCGTCCTTGCCTTCTGCATCTATCGGCATAGGGTAGCCGTTCATAGATGGGTTATCGATTACTACTACTCCCGATTGGTTAGACAGCAGTTCCTTAATATCTGATTCGTGAAAGTCGTGTTCCAGTTCAATATTTACACTTTCGCTATGGCCGCCGATCACAGGCACGCGTACTGTAGTCGCAGTTAACCTGATGTTGCTATCGCCCATGATCTTACAGGTCTCCTGCATCATTTTTATTTCTTCCTTTGTGTAGCCGTTTTCCTGGAAAACATCAATATGCGGTATCACGTTAAGATCTATCTGGTGCGGATATATAGTGTGTTCTTTGCTGCCGCCGCGCTGGGCCAGTAATTCCTTCACCGCCTTTTGGCCTGTACCGCTCACAGATTGATACGTGCTTACCACAACCCGTTTGATACCATATTTTTTATGGATTGGGTTCAGCACCATTACCATTTGTATCGTTGAGCAGTTGGGGTTGGCAATAATATAATCATCGGCGGTGAGCACATGCCCGTTTACCTCAGGCACCACCAGCTTTATATTTTCTTTCATACGCCATGCAGAGGAGTTATCTATGACCCTGCACCCAATAGCGGCAAATTTCGGAGCAAGTTCCAAAGACAAAGCACCGCCTGCAGAGAATAGTGCAACTGCCGGCTTCATACTTATAGCTGTGTCGGCTGATACCACTGCATATTCCTTTCCTTTATAGCTAACTATTGCACCAACAGACTTTTCAGAGGCCACGGGTATAAGCTCGGTAACCGGGAAATCCCTTTCTGCCAGTATTTTTAACATGGTGCTGCCCACAAGCCCTGTGGCGCCTACTACTGCTACTTTCATTTATAAAAAAATTGAGATTATTACTCTGTATCTGCTATCCCTGTATCAAACAGGCCGGTAAGGTCCAGCGAAAATCCCGGCAGTACCGATGATGTAACAATATCACCCGTAGTCATTAAGCGGGAAGGGTGGTATGTACCATCCGTAAGTGTATGAAGGATAAAAGTTTGATTTTGGGGAGAAACGACCCAATATTCCTTTACTCCCGCTTCTTCATATATTTCATACTTATTTTTCAGCTCTTTAGCATTATTTCCTGGCGATAGGATTTCCACTACGATATCAGGTGCACCTATACAACCTCTCTTATCTAATTTTGACGGGTCACAAACCACGCAAACATCAGGCTGTAACACCGTGATGATGTCTTTGTCGTCGGTAGATTTACGGGGCAGCCGCACATCGAATGGCGCAATGTATACTTTACACGACTTGTTACGAAGAAATACGCCAAGCTCTATATGTATATACCCGGCCATAGTTTGGTGTGCCCGGTTCGGTGCCGGGCTCATTTTAAATATTTTCCCTTTCAATAACTCTACCCTGTCTTCAAATTGCCACTTGAAGTAGTCGGCATAAGTGTATACTTTATTCAGATCAAGATCGGCCAGCTTCATGTTTCTGCATTTATTTATCAAAAATACAAAATTAGATGTAGAAATTATTAAACTAATCATCCAATTGAAAAATGTACCTGGAACAGTTTTTGAAAATTCACCTCTTATTTGCCGACATTTGCACCGTATGAAGAACCTTGGTTCGCTCAATAAATATTTTATCAAGTATAAATGGCGGCTGTTGCTGGGGCTGCTGTTTGTAGCCATATCCAGCAAGTTTGCGGTAATGCCCGGTAATGTGATAAAAAATATCCTTGACCAGGTGCAGCATATGGTGGGAAGCAAGGCAAACCGCAGTGAGATCATTGCTATCGTATTCAAAGGGGGGATTACCCTTTTGGGCCTGGCATTATTGCGCGGCCTGTTCATGTTCATGATGCGGCAAACCATCATCGTGATGTCCCGGCATATTGAGTACGACCAGAAAAATGAGATATACGATCATTACCAGAAATTAAATACCCAGTTCTACAAAGCACATTTCACAGGAGACCTTATGAACCGTATCTCCGAAGATGTATCTCGGGTGCGTATGTATACCGGGCCTTCTGTTATGTATTTTACTTCCGTTGTTTTCCTGGCTATCTTCTGTATTGTGGATATGCTGAGGGTAAACCTCCTGCTCACTGTTTGCGTGGTTGCGCCGCTGCCATTGCTGGCACTGTCTATATATTATGTAAACAAGATCATTTTCAAAAAGAGCGGCAAGATACAGGCGCAGCTTTCGTTGCTCACTACTACCGCCCAGGAATCTTATTCCGGTATCAGGGTGATCAAGTCTTTTGTGCAGGAAAAGAACATGCTCCGTTTCTTCAACATCAATTCAGAAGAATACCGTAAAAGCTCTATTAACCTGTCGCTCACAGAGGCTGTATATTTCCCGGCTATGAACTTATTCATTGGCCTAAGTATGCTCAGTACTGTATTGATTGGGGGCTACTTTGCTATACATGGCCATATAACCACCGGCAACATAGCGCAGTTTGTTATTTACATCAATATCCTCATGTTCCCTATCTCCAGCATAGGTATGGTTGCCAGTATGACGCAGCGTGCGGGCGCATCGCAAAAAAGGATAGATGAATTCCTGCACACAGTGCCGGATATTGTAACACCACCCAATGCTATAAAGCAGGCACCAAAAGGAGCTGTTGCCTTTAATGATGTCACCTTTACTTATCCACATACCGGTATCACGGCACTACAGCACTTTTCACTAAATGTAAAGCCAGGGCAGAAAGTGGCTATTATTGGTAAAACAGGTTCGGGTAAATCCACTATTGCCCACCTTTTGCTGCGTATGTATGATACTACCTCGGGCGATCTGTTACTCGATGGGGCAAAGATCAATAGCTACGATATGCATGCGTTGCGTACCGGCATAGCGTATGCGCCACAGGACGCATACCTGTTTTCTGATACCGTTTATAACAACATAAAATTTGGCAGGGACGATGCCTCCAAAGCCGAAGTGGAAAATGCTGCCCGCATGGCAGACCTTGATAAAGACATCCTTTCTTTTTCCAAAGGTTATGAGACCATGATAGGGGAGCGGGGTGTAATGCTCTCCGGTGGCCAGAAACAACGCATGGTACTGGCCCGGGCCATATTGAAGAACAGCAGTATCGTAATAATGGATGAATGCCTATCAGCAGTAGATACACAAACAGAAAAAACCATACTCGCTAATCTGCAAAATTACCTCTTTGGTAAAACCACATTCGTTATTACCCACCGCATTTTCACGAGTTGGACATTCGACCAGGTGATCATCTTAGAGAACGGCACTATTGCAGAGCAGGGCACCCATGAACAGCTTATGGCTTTAGATGGCCGTTATGCAAAGCTATACCGGCATCAGACAGCCTGATTGCATAATATGAGGTATAAAAAACGCATCTAAATGTGTATTTTGTGTATAAATATGCAGTTATGATCTTCAAGCGTAAAGGCAGTAAAAAAGAAGAAAAAGACCTCATTACCTGGCGCGGCCATGAAGTTGCCCGGATAGAAGCTTTCAGCGATGCGGTTTTTGCATTTGCAATAACACTGCTTATTGTTTCACTGGAGGTCCCAAAATCATACGACGAACTCATAATAAATATAAAGGGCTTTTTGCCATTCGGTATTTGCTTTGCCATGTTTTACCAGGTATGGGTAACGCAGAATTTATTTTTTCGCAGGTACGGTATGAATGACGAGTTTACCAATTTCCTGAATGCAGCTTTACTGTTCTTTGTGCTCTTTTTTGTTTATCCGCTCAAGTTTTTATGGGCCAGTATGCTACTGAGGAACGGCTCTATTAAAACACCGATGCAGGCTGTGCACCTATGGTATATTTATAGTGGTGGCTTTGCTGTCATTTATCTGTTGTTTACCGCAATGTACTGGCATGCCCTTCGCCGGAAAGAACATTTAAAACTTACAGATAGTGAAGCGTTTGAAACAAAGACCTATATCTACAGGAACTTCTTTATGGCCATGATTGGTGTGCTGTCTATCATTATTGCTTCTTTTGGCAGCCGTTTCCTCTTCTTTGCCGGTATGTGCTATGCACTGATAGGCCCTATTACGGGTATGACACACAGTAAGCGAAAAAAGGTGCATAACAGAAGATATGCCCGGAGTGAATCTATAACTGAAGAAGCAAAAATAGAAGGACAGTAATATCCTTTAGCAGCTATTCTTCTGTTTCTTCTTCCTTCCTGCTTCGCGATGAATGTTTGCCTTCTATCACAATAACTATTTCACCCTTAGGTGGGTGCTTCTCGTAATGATCTGCTAATGCAGCTAGCGTATACTTATTGGTTTCTTCAAACATCTTTGTGAGCTCGCGACATACTGCGGCCTGTCGTTCTGCACCAAAAAAGGTAGCAAGCTCGTTAAGTGTTTTAATAAGCCTGTGCGGCGATTCGTAGAGAATGATAGTGCGATCTTCCTCTGCAAGTAGTTTCAGCATGGTCTGCCTGCCCTTCTTCAGTGGCAGGAAGCCCTCGAAGACAAATCGGTTAGACGGTATGCCCGATTGTACTAGTGCAGGAACAAAAGCCGTAGGGCCCGGCAGGCATTCCACCGGTATATTATGGCGCATGCATTCCCTTACCAGTAAAAATCCGGGGTCTGATATACCGGGTGTACCTGCGTCTGTGATTAGGGCAAAGGTTTTACCGGCGGCAAGCTGTTCTATAAGGTGCGGGAGTACTTTATGCTCGTTATGTGCGTGGTAAGGTGTGAGTGGTTTCTGTATATTGTAATGCCGCATCAATACGCCGCTGGTCCTTGTATCTTCACACAATACCACATCAGCCTGGCGCAGCACTTCCACGGCCCGGTAAGTGATATCT
>CAIJNJ010000255.1 GCA_903821975.1 uncultured Bacteroidota bacterium | reverse complement strand
GTCTCCTGTTAAGGGGCTAAGTAATCCTTATATTGCAAATCCTGTCGCCACTCCAGATACTACAACTACTTATACTGTGACCGCAACTGCCTCAAATGGATCATGTCCCGCTACAGCCTCTATATTGATAAAAGTAAGCGACCCGAATACAGGCATACGCACAAAAGACACAACTATTTGCAAAGGGGCTTATTTTACACTCCTGGCTCAAGGCGCTGATTCCGCCAGCTACACCTGGTCTCCTTCGGCTGGCCTATCTAACCCAGACATTATGCAACCTATTGCATCTCCGACCGCCACTACCACCTACACATTAAGCGTACGCATTACCGGATCCTCTTGCGTCACTACTCAACAGGTTACTATTACCGTCTTAAGCGTATCTTTATATGACGTAACGACTGATCAAACAATTGCCTCAGGAAGCAGTATACAACTCAATGCCTTAGGCGCTACCTACTATTACTGGACACCCGAAGATGGGTCGCTTAACAATGAAAATATAAACAACCCGATAGCCACACCAGCAGCGTCGACCACATACGTCGTTAACGCTACAGATATACATGGATGTCGCGCTACCGATTCAGTCAAAATAACGCTTACTTACGGTGGCACATTCATTCCTTCCGCCTTCACACCAGATCATGATGGCCTAAATGATGTATTCCGTGTGGGTAGCCTTGGTGCCAACAAATTGATAAACATGAGCGTCTTCAACCGTTGGGGCACTCTGATCTATCACGATGTTGACGGTTCGAATAAAGGATGGGATGGCACTTACAACAACACACCACAAGATATGGGTGTATACAATTACCTTATCGTTATCGGAGTACCTGATGGCAGCCAGCAAGTCTATAAGGGCAATATTACCCTCATCAGGTAATACCCGGTTATTTACTGCATAACGTAAATGTATCTATTCGTTTTACAAAAAGATAATATTGTATTCTGCATGTGTTTTTACTGATGTTTTGTATATTGCCCATACTAAATTCCATTTTTATGTCTTCAGGATTTATCCGGTGTTCTTTGTTGTTATTACTCGCGGGTGGTTTAATGGCCTATGATATGCCGAAGGGCTGGAGGATTGGCGGCAACAGGCCAAATGATTATGAGATGGGTGTGGAAGTAGGTTCTGGTCAGAATGGGAAAAACGCTGCAACAATACGCTCTTACCGAAAAGAAGCTTATGGATATGGAGTTTTGGAACAACGTATATCTTCAGATAATTATAAGGGAAAAAGGATAAAGCTTACCGGCTTTATTAAAACAAAAAATGTAGATCATTGGGCTGGTTTACTAATGAAGGTGGAAAGTAAATGCACGAACCCCGTTACAGGGAAAGAACAAAGGAAGATCATTGCCTTCGACAATATGTATAACCGGCTTATCAGCGGCAATACCGATTTCACAAAATATGAGGTCATCCTAGATGTACCGGATAGTGCATCAGATATTGAATACGGTGCACGCCTTACCGGTGCTGGCCAAATATGGTTCGATGGCCTTAAATTTGAAGTAGTAGGCAAAGATGTCGCTGTCACTAGCTCTGAGTTAAAAGAACCTACTAACCTCGATTTCAATAACTGAGACGAATATTTTTTCATAAAAATGTACAGTCCCATTTGGGTTTTGTTATCCTCATAACCGTCTATTGTCATTGATTCTCCGGCATATTTACTTACCGTTAGAATTCTTTCTTTCTCATTCAATGCATGCTAATTTATATGTCGTTCGAGAACAAATGATTTATTAATTTTGCACTAGTCAAAAATAGAGTCAGCTCCGGCTGAGG
>CAIJNJ010000254.1 GCA_903821975.1 uncultured Bacteroidota bacterium | reverse complement strand
ATATAGCGACCACTTCCCTGTCTTGATATATCTCATTAGCAAATAGCCCTATTCTTCACTGTTCAAATAGGATTAATCGTTTTTTTTAATAAAACCGTACTTTTGCAGTGTCTATGAAGAATTTTTGCATTTTTTTCCTTTTACTATTACCGGTTGCCGCTATTGCTCAGCCTCCAGGTTATTATCTTTCAGCCACAGGCCTTAACGGTGAGTCATTGCGCATTGCATTGAAAGGCATAATCAGGTCTCATACCGTGCTCACCTACACGCCGGGCCTGTGGAACGCCTATTATACCACTGATGTGAAACCAAACGGCAAAGTATGGGATGTCTATTCTGATATACCGGGAGGAACCGCCTCTTATGAATATACACTGGGTACTAATCAGTGCAGTGGCTCCAGCCCTACAAGTGAGAATGGGTGTTACAACAGGGAGCACACATGGCCGCAGAGCAAGTTTGCCAGTGCGGCACCTATGCAAACGGATCTGTTCATCGTTTATCCAACCGACTATTATGTAAACAGTCACAGGGGCGATCTGCCTTATGGGAAAGTGGGCACTGCCTCGCAAACATTTACCAATGGTAGTAAAATAGGCAATAATGTATATGCAGGAGCACCGAGCGGAAACTGTTTTGAGCCAATAGATTCTTTTAAAGGAGACCTGGCAAGAACTTATTTTTATATATCCACTTGCTACAGGGACGATAGCGCTGTGTTCGTATCATGGGAAATGGCTAACCAGGTGAACTTCACTCCCTGGACGGTGCAAATGTTGCTGGAATGGCATCATATGGATCCTGTAAGCAAAAAAGAAATTGACAGGAACAACGCTGCTTATGCGTTGCAGAACAACCGCAACCCGTTTATTGACCATCCTGAATATGCCGATTGTATCTGGGGAACCGGCAATTGTGGTTCTGCCACAGTGCCAGGTACTCAATATCAAAATGACTTTTTTGTTTACCCTAATCCAGCAAATGACAAGCTCAACATATCATTACCTGATCAGCTACCCGGAGCGCACCTGTCTATAAGCATACTCAACATAAGTGGCACACAGGTATACAGAACAGAGCTGAGCCAGGCCCAGGGAAATAACATATCCATACCTGTAACCGACTGGGCAAAAGGTATGTATTTCATCCAGGTTATTACAAGCACCAATATGCTGATCCATAAAGTATGGGTCGATTAATTTTACAACAGAAAAGCACATGATCAAATTGTTACACATCAGCAGATCCAAAAAATATTTCTTTGCTATCGCGCTGTTTCTTACGAATGCTGCATACACAAATGCACAGACAGTACACATTCTTTTTGATGCCACAAAGGGCGAAATGGCCGGCAATGCGGATTGGGTGATCGACTATGATCTTACCACTCTTGGCGTTGGATCAAGTGGCGCATATCTTACCTCATCAGGCCACCAGAGTAATCCGCAGCAAGTACCTACACCGGCGCAAAGCGGTATTACCTCGTCTACTTCGGAGACCTACTGGAGCGGTGCCCTATCAGCATGGGGAGTAGACTGTGCCAAGAAGGGATACCTGGTGGAAACATTACCCTGGAACGGGCAGATCACTTATGGTAACACCAGCAATCCGCAGGATCTGAGCCATTACGAAGTATATATTATCGATGAGCCGAACCTGCAGTTCTCGGCTGCTGAGAAAACAGCCATCATTCAATTTGTACAAAACGGTGGCGGACTGTTTATGATCTCTGACCATAATGCAAGCGACCGCAACGGTGATGGCTGGGATTCTCCTAACATATGGAATGATCTGTTCAGCAACAATAGTGTGTCTACTAACCCTTTTGGTATCACCTTCGACCTGGCTGACTTTTCACAAACTACAACAAACGTTTCCGCGACGGCTACAGACTCTATCATACATGGCCCGATGGGTAATGTAACCAGGGCTCAATGGGCCAATGGT
>CAIJNJ010000253.1 GCA_903821975.1 uncultured Bacteroidota bacterium | reverse complement strand
CTACCCATAGCTGGGTTAGGATAAACCTGCACATCCGCATATTTACCTGCTGGCACATTATGCACCCCCAGCGGGTTATACACTTCGCGTATACAATTTTGATCCGTCAGATACTGGCAGAGAGCGGCATATCTAAATTCAGGTTTGTAAAAGAACCCGATAGTTACAATGGCAAAATAGCCGTTGCCAAAGCAGAAGTTGATAAAGCAAAAAGGGAATTCGCTGAATACCAAAAGAAGAACCCAGATATTAAAACCATGTGGCAATAATCCATGCTCCAATAAGAAAAAAACTTCCTGTAAAACAATAGGAAGTTTTTTTTTGCCATAGACCTAATAATACAAGTATTAAAGGTTATCTAAAAGTTCTGTAATGTCAATTTCTAAACCTTTGCATACTTCAAGGATGCATAAATATATAGAATTTATTCCGTCAACCTCTAATCTATGAATTGATTGCGGGTCTTTACCAATTTATATGAAAGGTTCTATTATTGAATAGCTATTCTTTCACTATTTTCCTAATCTCGCTAATCCCGCTCGCCGAGTCCATGATAGTTACGATATACATACCGCTCTGCAACCCGCTTACATCAAGCGTTTCATTTTCCTGTTTGCAATCTATCCTTTTCATCGTTCTCCCCAAAAGGTCATAGACCACGACCTGCGAACCCTTGGCGCCGTGTACAGTGCAGCTACCCATAGCTGGGTTAGGATAAACCTGCACATCCGCATATTTACCTGCTGGCACATTATGCACCCCCAGCGGGTTATACACTTCGCGTATACAATTTTGATCTGCAATAAACATGCTCCCATAGCTGTCAAAGAAAATATCAGAAGGGATTACCTGTGCTGCAATGGCAGGGCCACCATCTCCGGATTGTCCTACTATTCCAGTGCCAACAACAGCTGTTATAATGCCAGTCTGTGCATCAATTTTTCTCACTTCACCATTACCCTGATCGGCTACATAAATATTCTGTTGTTTATCAATGTATATTCCTGATGCGTAATAAAACTCAGCATCGACAGCCGGGCCGTTATCTCCTGCATACCCTGCAGTTCCATTACCAGCAATTGTTCTGATAATCCCAGTTTGATGATCGACTTTTCGCACTACATTGTTTCCGCCATCAGAAAAAATGATGTTGTCTGCGCTGTCGGTAAAAACCAAATATGGTTCATTTAATATGGCGTGCGTAGCCGGGCCGTTATCTCCTGTATAGCCAAAGGCTCCTGTTCCTGCTATCGTAGTAATTATGCCAGTTGAAATATCAATCTTCCTTATTTTACTGTTGTAAGCATCTGCGAAAATAATATTTCCTACTTTGTCAAAGCAAAGACCGGCTGGAGCATTTAGCTGGGCATCAGTAGCAGGTCCTCCATCTCCCAAACTACCAGATACGCCAGTGCCAGCAAAAGTTGTAATAATATTCGTTGTACCATCTACCTTGCGAATGACCATATTTTCCGCATCTGATATGTAGACATTCCCATTTGTATCAACAATAACAGCTGAAGGAATGAATAATTCAGCATCTGTGGCCGGACCATTATCACCTGAATATCCGCCTGTGCCAGTACCTGCTATAGTTGTGATAATCTTTGTGCTGCTTTCTATTTTCCGCACTCTTTGGTTGAATCCATCTGCTAGATAAATATTGTCGAATCTGTCAAGCCATATGGCCCATGTATAATTCAGCCTCGCATTGATAGCAGGTCCCCCATCGCAACAATATGCGCCACTGTCCGCTCCACCCCATTTGCCACAAATCGTGCGGATAAGGTTTACTTGCGCCTGCGTTTTTATGCTAGTGCCGCTGATCAGCAATATCAATACAAATCGTATCATGCGGTACAAATATATATAGCTTTCGCAGATTTACATACCAGCCTCAACATATTCCATTATAAACCCATAGCTAGAAAAAGTACCAAAATGGAGAGCCCCTACCGCACAAAAAGTATGTGGACAACTATAGCCACAAATTGTAAACGACGGATTCCGATTTGTGACAGGTCTTCCGTAGGTTAGCCTCCATGGAACAATTCATAGCATACTACCGCTGCTCGACACAAAGACAAGGCGCATCAGGGCTGGGTTTAGAAGCACAGAAAAGCGCAGTATTATCATTTCTTAATGATAGAATACTAATAGCAGATTTCACAGACATAGAAACTGGCAAGAACGACAATAGACCACAACTATTGAGGGCAATAGAACTGGCACAACAAACGAACTCTATATTACTTATAGCGAAATTAGACCGGCTATCAAGGAACCTGACTTTTATATCTACGTTGATGGATACCAAGGTGAAATTCATTTGTTGCGACATGCCGGACGCAAATGAACTGACTATAAGCATTTTCGGGGCGCTGGCTCAATGGGAACGCAAAAGAATAAGCGACCGTACGAAAGCAGCATTAGGCGCACTTAAAGCCAGAGGTAAAAAACTCGGTACTCCTGAAAACTTTACAATAGCAGCAAGACAAATGGGGCCGGCAAAAATTAAACAAATTGCCAGTACAAATCCGAACAATCAAAAAGCAAGAAAAGTAATCAACCTGTTAAGCAGGAACGGAAAATCATTACGGGAGATTGCAGCAGAACTAAATGATGCAGGGTTCAAAACTGCACGGGGCAACCATTTCAAGCCAGAACAAGTAAGACGACTAATAAATAAATCAGTAGCCGTATAACTGAAAAATGTGCCGAAAAAATACCGGGGTGGCAGATAGGTGGCAGACATTTTTGATTTCAACTAACGCTAACTAACATCATTTTATACGTAATTTTTTCATAAATCAGTCGGGTACTGATTAGTGTAAAACAACACGAATTAAGATATGCTTTTAAGTATCCCAACGGAATCACTTCAAGCCTCTGGAAGCAACACTTTCAGGGGCTTTTTTTATGCAGGTGGCAGTTTAGGTGGCACTTGCAATTATCATACCTCGTGCCACAACTAATAACATACACGCTCACTAATAGCAGCGTTGCCCGGCTATTTCAAAAAATAATTCAAAATTTAACCAACTTATTTTTCTGTTCTGTTGTCTATTATAGTACAAAAGAATTTTCAAATCACTTATGACCTACGGACAAATGACGGCAAGTTCAATACAAAATAAATTTCACAACAAAACGTTAAATTTATTTGTTTTTTCCAATAACCTGACGTATCTTTGTTTAACAAATAAGGGGTAGTAAAACACCCGGAAATTTCATCTCATAGGCAATTAATTTTGCCACCCACGGAGTTACACCTTAAATGGTTGGGCTGCGACTAATAGCAAAGAGAACCAGCGACTTAAAGAGATGGTAGCAGACCTGATGCTGCGCTACGACAT
>CAIJNJ010000252.1 GCA_903821975.1 uncultured Bacteroidota bacterium | reverse complement strand
CACCTACTTCTGAGGTAAATAAGGTAACTAAAAGCACGCCTGCAGGCAGTATCGACCATCCATTCAACCCACTGGCGCTGGCGCTGGGAGCAGATGCTACATTCATAGCGCGCAGTATGGACCGTGACCCCAAGCACCTGCAGCAGATGCTGCTCCGTGCCAATGACCATCATGGTTCTTCGTTCCTGGAGATATACCAGAACTGTAACATCTTTAATGACGGTGCGTTCGAGATATTTACTGAAAAAGGTACACGGGCTGCAGAAACATTAGTGCTGGAGCAGGGTAAACCACTTATATACGGAGCCAATAAGGATAAAGGCATACGCCTCAATGGCCATAAGCCTGAACTGGTGGAGCTGGGTGCAGAATACAACCCGCATGATCTGTGGATACATGATGAAACTGATTTTTACAAGGCACAGATACTCACCCGTTTCTTTGACGACCCTACATTACCTGGACATTTTCCACGGCCGTTTGGTGTGTTTTATGCTACACAGCGTGCCACTTATGAAGACGAGATGGAGCTGCAGATAGAAGAGATCATAGCCACTAAAGGAAAAGGCAACCTGGATAAATTACTGGCCGGCAAAGAGACCTGGACGATTGAGTAGATCGGAACCCCGATTTATAGGATTAAAGGATTACCCAGATGAGATCCGGCGCCGATAAAAAGTTATGGTTGTATTTTTCCTGTTATTTTTACCGTGTAGATGAAAGTTGTGGTCATGGTGATCAGTTAATCAAGAAAATCAAGGTTCGGACAATTGTCACTAAAAAAACTTGCAGGGCAAACGGTATGGTACGGCCTCAGTAACATAGGGGCAAGGTTTCTCAATTACATTCTTACGCCGATAGTTACTTACCTGCTGCACACACAGGCGGGACAGGCTGAGTATGGCGACTATAGCGTACTGATGGCAGCCATTGCCTTTGTAAATGTGGTTTACACTTATGGTATGGAAACGGCTTATTTCCGTTTTTCTTCGTCAGGCGAGAACCGTGAAAAGCTTTTTCAGACTGCATTCTCTTCCTTATTTGTTACAACCATACTTTTCAGCGCCATTTTTATACTGTTCCGGCAACGGATAGATATTTTCCTTGGGTTGGACAGCCATCCGGAGTATATAACATGGTGTGTGATGATCATAGCCATAGACACCATGGCTGCAATACCATTTGCCCGCCTGCGGCAGGAAGAACGCCCGCGGAAGTATGCGTTTACTAAAGTTGCCGGCATTTTTGTGAATATTTTCCTCACCCTGTTCTTTATTTATTGCAGTCCCTATTACATAGCGGCCCATCCCGGCGGTGCATATGCACAATGGTATAGCCAGTACAACAATACCGGTTTCCTTCTGATGGCGAACCTTGCACAGAACATCATCACCTTCCTGCTGCTGTGGAAGGAATGGAAAGTTTTCAGGTTTGGCTTTGACAATGTGCTTTGGAAAAAGATAATGATCTACACATCGCCCATGATCATTGTGGGGCTGGGCGGTATGGTGAATGAAACGATAGACCGCATCATGCTGCGCAAACTACTGCCGGTAAGCGAGGAACTGGCGAAAGGCGCGGTGGGTATTTACTCGGCAAACTATAAGCTGGCCATTTTTATAACCCTGTTCATACAGGCGTTTAAGATGAGTGCGGAACCTTTTTTCTTTAACCAATCTTCTGATAAGAATGCCCCTAAAACTTATGCACGTGTTATGAAGTGGTTTGTTATCACTTTGTGCCTGGCATTTTTATTCACCTCGTTATACATCGATGTCTGGAAGTATTTTGTGGGTCGCTCATACCGAAACGGGCTTGGTGTTGTTCCCATACTGCTTGCCGCTAACCTGGCCTTGGGTATTTATTACAATCTTTCGGTGTGGTATAAGATCACTGATAAAATGTACCTGGGCATGTTTATTACATTGGTCGGCGCAGTGATAACCCTTGTGCTCAACTATGCGTTTATTCCCACTTACGGCATGTATGCCTGCGCCTGGGCTACGCTGGCAGCTTATGGCAGTATGATGGTGATCTCCTACTTCATGGGGCAGCGGTATTTCCCTGTGCCGTATGCCACTAAGAAACTTATTTCCTACATAGTGGTAATGCTGGCGCTCTTTTTTACCGAGAAGGCTGTGATGTATTTCACGGATATTGTAGCCATTCGCCTGCTCGCAGCTTCGGTACTTATGTTCCTGTTCCTTCGCCTTGTATTTGCAGTAGAGAAAAAAGAATTAAGCGGTATGCCTGTAATAGGTAAATGGATAAAGCAGTAAACAAGTCGAATACACCATTGCTAATAAGCTGATCATCACACCAGCTAATCAGATTTCACCACATACAAATTTACCACCAGCGACATCAGCAAAAACATGGCGACAAGCTGGTGGAGCTCGGCCAGCACTTCAAACGTGCCAAACTTACCCAATACCATCATTGGCGCACAAAGCACAGTAACAATGCCAAGTGTTACCTGTAGCAGCACCAATAAGAACGGCCACCATTTTGTAGTATTCAGAAGGCTGGTACCCGCTTTTCTGCGGGCGGTAAAAAACCAAAAGATAAGCAGCGTGAGCAGAATGTATGCGATGCCACGGTGCATAAAGTGAACTGCGATCTTATCATTTAAAAAGCTGCGCGCCATTAATCCATCCGGCCACCACATGCCATTAATAGTAGGCCAGGTAGGCGCGGCCATGGCGGCTTTCAGCCCTGCCATAAATGCGCCGTAAGTAAGCTGAACAAATAACAACAGAATAATGACCAGCGTAAAAGAACGGAGTTTTTTATTTGCAATTCTTTTTTCTTCGGGTATAAGCAATTGCAGCGCAAACCACAAAGTATAGCATGCAAGTATCATTGCCGATACAAAATGCAGCGCCAGTTTTATATGGTCTACATACAGGTGCGAATCATTGAGTCCGCTGGCTACCATTACCCAGCCTATAAGACCCTGTAAGCCACCGAGCAGGAAGAGGATGATAAACGGTTTTATCATCTTCGCATCAAAATATTTTTTCACCAGGAAATAAACAAAACCTACGGCGAACACAATGCCCAGCATGCGTGCCCAGAACCGGTGCAGCCATTCCCAGAAAAAAATGGATTTGAAGTCACTGAGCGTATAGGTGCTGTTCATGTATTTGAACTGGCCTATTTGTTTGTAATGGTCAAAAGCATCATTCCATTGTTGCGCATTTAGCGGGGGCAGTATACCGAACAGGGGATTCCACTTGGTAATAGACAGGCCGGAACCTGTGAGCCGTGTTACACCACCTAAAAGCGTTTGGATTATGATCATCACAACGCCGGCTACCAGCCACATTGCTACGGCACGTTTTTTGTTGTTTTCCACTAAGGATTATTTACCCGCAAAAGTAGGGTATGTATCTGCAAATAGATATACTAAAAACAAGAGGAAAACAGGAGTTGTGATTGTGATATATATACATGATATTTTTTCATAACTGTCTCACAAAGAAGACAAAATGGGGAATTATTTCCTCAATCTATTCCCCACATTTACTGATTGTTACACATAGTGCATTGGTCAATAAATTTTTTCTTATCTTTATTTTATTGTAAATAAGGTTTATTTGCAATCTTTTTATATTGATAATCAATTATTTAGCTAAATATTATTTGTAGCTTTGCCAAAACTAAGGTTTGAGAAAAATATTTTATTCGCTATGTGTAAAAGTGGTCTGATTCTTGAATTACGGAATGGCATTAGAATAAATTCAAAGACCTGTAACCGATTTTATTTACTTTATAATATTTATTTACTATGAGAAAAGCAGATGTGGTAGGTAGTATTGCTGAAAAGACAGGAATACCCAAAGTCGATATCCTTGTAGCGCTGGAAACCTTCTTTAAAGAAGTGAAAACATCGCTGGTAGAAGGAGAGCCTGTATATGTACGTGGTTTCGGCAGTTTTATACTGAAGAAACGCGCTGCTAAGATAGGCCGTAACATAAAGAAGAATGTAGCGGTAGAAATACCTGAGCATTTTATCCCGGCGTTTAAGCCTGCCAAGGAATTCGTTCAGGCAGTAAAGGAATCAAAGCATGAACTGGTAGAACATACCGATGCTGACCTTGTAGAACATGATTAACACATACGTCCCGATAGCTATCGGGATGATTTTGCTACCTTTGCACTGAAAATTTTTATTCCTTGCGGGCAGCACACTACATCACACTTGCGATAGCAATAGCATTGATCGCTCTTTTATACTGGGGAGGTAACACGGTTCCTCCGGCTAAGAAACCAGGTGCAGGTGCACCACCAATGGCCGGAGCAATGACCCAGGGCCCTAACACCATGAAGGCCGCCTCTTTCGACTCTATAGAAGCCGCATCGCGAAAACAGCTCCCGAAAACAGCTGTTGATACGGTAACTACCATCGAGAATGAACTTACAGCCATGCGTGACTCTTCACGTATGGCTTCTGTTTTTATACGACTTTCCGGTATATGGGAGCGAAACAAAGTAATGTCCGTAGCCACCTATTATTATGGAAAAGCGGCTAAATTGGAAAATTCCGAAAAAAAGCTGACCTTTGCAGGCCAAAACTTTTTACAACTGATGGAAAACGAGAGTTCACCATCAGTACAAATGTGGGAAGCGAGGGAAGCGGTGACTTGCCTGGAGCAGTCTTTGAAGATTGCCCCGGATAATGAAGATACCAAGCTGGCACTGGCAACGGGCTATATTGAGGGTACAGGCGAACCAATGAGAGGGGTGCAGATACTTTTAGCTATTACCCAGCAAAAACCGGACGATATACCTGCTAACATGTTGTTAGGTAGAATGTCTATCCAGTCGGCGCAGTTTGATAAAGCGGTAGCACGATTTGAAACGGTACTGAAGAAAGAGCCTGAAAATAAGGAAGCAATGTTTTTCTTAGCACAGGCTTACGAAGGAAAGGGAGATAAACATAAGGCGATAGAACTGCTGGAGAAATGCAAGAAGATCGTGAACAACCCGGAATTCAGCAAAGAAATTGACCAGAAAATAAATTTATTAAAGTAACTTTTTAAAAAACTCATATTATGCCTTGTGGTAAGAAGAGAAAACGTCATAAGATAGCCACTCACAAACGTAAAAAGCGTTTGAGAAAGAATCGTCATAAGAAGAACAAATAGGCTTTAACCACTGCTTCCATCAACGCTGCCGTTAGACCAGGGCACATCATTTACCAGGCGTATGCCCCGGTACATGATGTGCAGGTTTATTATTACAGCCTAAAGCCTCGCCGGACTATGCGGGCAATTGCAGCTGAAGCAGAATTGGGATACACCAATGAACAAAGAACTTATTATAAATGCATCAAGTGAAGGTGTAGAGATAGCTTTATTAGAAGATAAGAAGCTGGTTGAACTTCACTATGAGCGTGGACAAGGTCAGTTCGCTGTGGGCGACCTGTACCTTGGCAAAGTGAAAAAGCTGATGCCCGGCCTTAACGCCGTGTTTGTGGACGTAGGGTATGAGAAAGACGCCTTCCTTCATTATACAGATCTTAGCCCTTATCTAAAATCACTCGTAAAATTTACCACGCAATCTGTAGCAGGTAGTACTACCTGGGGCGATGATTTTGGGAAATTTAAGAATGAACCTGAAATTCTTAAGTCAGGCAAGATAACAGAGGTCTTTACGGGCAAGCCGGAAATAATAGTACAGATATTAAAAGAACCTATCTCCTCAAAAGGCCCGCGGCTTAGCTGCGAAATATCACTACCCGGCCGTTTTGTGGTAGTTACTCCGTTTAACGATGTGGTAGCTATATCAAGGAAGATACACTCTGCTGATGAGCGCAAACGCCTGCAGCGTATTGTAGAAGGCATAAAGCCAAAAAATTTCGGGGTAATAGTACGCACAGCTGCTGAAGGTAAAAACACCGCTGAGCTGCATGCCGATATATTAGAACTGGAAAAGACATGGATAAGCCTGCAGCAAAACCTGAAAGGCGCCAAAGCGCCGCAGATGGTGCTGAGCGAGCAGGACAAGACCACATCTATACTCCGCGACCTGCTGAATGACAGTTTTCAGCGTGTGGTGGTGAACGATAAGAAATTACTAAGCGTAGCCAAAGAATATATTACCCGTGTATCTCCGGGACAGGAAGAGATCGTGAGCCTGCACAGCAGCCAGCAGTCGATTTTTGAAACTTACGGAGTAGCAAAACAGGTAAAAGCGGCTTTTGGAAAAACCGTGAACCTGAACAGCGGAGCTTACCTGATCATAGAACATACAGAAGCGCTGCATGTAATAGACGTGAACAGCGGCACCCGCCATGCAGAGGCAGGGCAGGAACAAAATGCACTGGCCACTAACCTGGAAGCAGCTCAGGAAATAGTAAGGCAAATGCGCCTGCGCGATCTTGGTGGCATCATCATCATTGATTTCATAGACATGAAGCTGGCCGAGAACAGGAAGCAGCTGTATGAAAGCATGGAAGATATGATGGCAAATGACCGTGCGCGCCATACTGTATTGCCGATATCGAAGTTCGGGCTGATGCAGATAACGCGCCAGCGCTTGCGCCCTGAGTTGAATATTTCTACTGCTGAAGTATGCCCGACCTGCAAGGGGACAGGTATGATAGGCCCGTCAATATTGCTGGGTGATGATATAGAAAAAGACTTGAAATACATAGTGAACCAGGGCATGCGCAAGCTAACACTGCATGTACATCCCATAGTCGAAGCATACCTTACCAAGGGTAGCTTCTTCAAACCATCTATTGTAAAGAAGTGGGACAAGCAACATAAGGTGAAAGTGAAGGTGGTGGCGGATAACGATTCCCCGCTTACAGAATATAATTTCTATGATGCCCAGACGGACGATTTGATAAAGTTATAAGGTTAAAGAGATAAAAGGTTAAAAAGTATTGCCGGATCGCTTAGCGATCCGGTTTTGTTTTTTTATCTAATTTCAATGTTAGTATTTATATCCATTAAGCACGATGACCGTTAATGACATCATAGTTCTCCGCCTGCACAACCAGCAGCTTGCCGGTACAAAATTTACACAGCCGCCTGAAATTGTCGGGCATTTCGGTGCGATGCAGGCGCAGGACTATGCAATGGCGAAATGGGCGGTAGGTATACGGCTGGGGGCAACAGAAAGTGATATAGAACATGCTATAAACACAGGAGATATCGTGCGCACGCATGTATTGCGCCCTACATGGCATCTTGTTGCGGCTGCAGATGTGCGCTGGATGCTGCAGCTTTCCGCAAAGCGCATCAGGACCTCATTTGCGGCCATGGGCAGAAAGCTGGGGCTTGATACCGGTATTTATAACCGCTGCAATACAATTATTGAAAAGGTAGTCGCTGGTCGGCACCTTACGCGCGGGGAAATAATGAAGGTGCTCGAAAAGAAAAAGATCCTTACAAATGAACTTCGCTCCGTATTCATAATGATGAATGCCGAACTTGATGGTATTGTATGCAATGGCACCATGCGGGGTAAACAATTCACCTATGCTTTGCTTGAAGAAAAAATACCAGCAGCGAAACCGATAACAAGGCAGGAAGCGCTTGCCGCACTTGCAAAGAGATATTTTACGAGCCATGGCCCCGCATCTTTGCATGATTTCGCATGGTGGTCGGGCTTGTCTGTTGCGGATGCCAAAGCGGGTATTGCGTATGTAGCCGAAAAGCTGGATAGCATTACTATAGAAGGGTGTACTTACTGGTTCAAAGATACCCGAATAGATAATAAGGTAAAACCTAAAGGGACATATCTCCTGCCGGCTTTTGATGAATTCATGGTAAGCTATAAAGACCGGTCCATTTCCCTTGATCCGGCACTGGTTAAGGACGCGATCACGAATAATGGCATTTTCAGGCCAATAATTGTTGTTGAAGGCAAGGTGGTGGGGCTATGGAAACGACTTATTAAAAATGACAGTGTAATTATTGAACCGCAATATTTTTACCCGGTTAAAAAAGCACAACTGAGGGCCATACACGAGGCAGCTAAAAAATATGGCGACTATACAGGGAAGAAAATAGTTTTTGTTTGACGCCGCCTCTGGCGAGACACAAAAATGCGCTGCCGTAAAATCGGGCGAAATATTAACGTGAATAGATCACTTTTCCATAAGTGTCTATCCGCTGTTTCAGCTTTTCATGCTTTAACCGGTCGTAATGCAGCACATCAAACCAAAGCAGCGTCGGGCTTTCATGCTCCAGGGTGTCGTGAATGCGTGCAACATCAGCATAAGTAACATTTTTACCAACAACAGCAAGATCAATATCAGAGCCCCTTTCGAAGTCGCCTGTTGCACGACTGCCGTATAATACTACCCTTTCAATAGAAGGAATACTTTCAAACAGACGGATCATATAATCCATATCTTTTTGCCGTAAGCCAAATTGATTTTGTAGTATAGGCAATCATAATTTCTTTTCCATTTGTCGTTTAAATTCCTGTAAAACAGGAAGAAAGTCGGCAACTATTTTATCAAGCAATACACGGCTTTTATCTTCATTGTAAATATGGCTTAATTCATTCCGCGTTGTTAGGGTTTCTTCCCATACAAATGCATCAATAAGATTATCTTGTGCCATTTGGGTTATATAAGCTCTCGGCCCCTTAATATCCGGATAGCCTGCATATTTCAAAAAGTCCTGCATTACTTTCCATGCAAGATCAAAAGTAAATTCAAAACGTTGTATCAAACCATCTTTTTCCAACTCAGATAATACGGCATATCGAGGAACAACTTGTTCAAAAGTATGCAAGGCATCAGTATAATTTTCAAACCGCAGTTTCCAACGTATATCTGTCGCTCCCATGAAATTTTCAGGTATAATTGTTACTGAAAGGTAAGTTGATTTTTTAATAAATTTATTTCAATAGTCACAGATAGGGTACAGAACCTCAAAACTTATACCTTTGCAACCTATATAACATTAAAAAAATGGCGGATAAACATTACAAGCTCAATACGAAACTGATACATGCCGGAGTGAAACCCGACCCGACAACAGGCGCTATTATGACGCCTATATACCAGGTATCCACTTATGTACAGGCAGGCCCCGGCGACCATAAAGGGTATGAGTACGCCCGCACCCAAAACCCTACGCGCGATGCATTGCAGAGCGCACTGGCGGCTATTGAGAACGCGAAATACGGTCTTTCCTTTGGCAGCGGCATGGCGGCCACTGATGCTGTGATAAAACTGCTGAGCCCCGGTGATGAGGTAATAGTATCTAACGATCTTTATGGCGGCACTTACCGTATCATGACGAAAGTGTTTGCTAATTACGGTATCAAATTTCATTTCATAGGTATGCAGGATGCGCAGCATATAACGCAGCACATCAACAGCAATACCAAAATGATATGGATCGAAACACCGACCAATCCTTTACTGAATGTGATAGACATTGCAGCGTGTGCGCAAATAGCAAAGAAACACAAGTTGTTGCTGGTGTGCGATAATACATTTGCATCGCCTTACCTGCAAAACCCTATGGACCTTGGTGCGGATATAGTGCTGCACTCGGCCACAAAATACCTTGGCGGCCATAGTGATGTGGTGCATGGGGCACTTGTAATGAACGATAAGGAACTGGAAGAACGTCTTCGTTTTATACAGAACAGTTGTGGCGCCGTGCCCGGCCCGCATGATTGCTGGCTGGTGCTGCGTGGTATAAAAACACTGCATGTGCGCATGGAGCGCCACTGCGAGAATGGCGAGGCGATCGCAAAATATCTCCGTTCGCATCCGAAGGTGGGGAAGGTATTATGGGTTGGTTTTGAAGACCATCCAAACCACGACGTAGCTAAGAAACAGATGCGCGGATTTGGCGGTATGATATCCTTTACGCTGAAGAATGACAATATTGACGAAGCGATCAAAGTGCTGAAATCAACTAAGCTATTTGCACTGGCAGAATCGCTCGGTGGCGTAGAGTCCCTTATTGGCCACCCGGCTACAATGACGCATGCATCTATTCCGCGCGAAGATCGTGTAAAGAACGGCCTTGTAGATTCACTGATAAGGCTGAGTGTTGGGATAGAAGATGTGGATGACCTGATCGAAGATTTGAAAAGTGCAATAGGGTAACCCCCGGCCCCTAAAGGGAGTACTTTGCGTGGTTACCTTCAACTTAAAAGATAGCATTGATCAATGCTATCTTTTATATTTTGGCCATATTTTTTCTTGTCGAAGAAATCAATACTCTTATTATTTACACTATTGTGCATTCAGGCGAAGGATATTCTATAGTTGAAAATATATTCATAAAGTGCTCCCCTTTAGGGGCGGGGGGTATATATTTCCACATCTTTTTTAGTGATCTTTTTGTCTGAAAGGATGATCAGGCGTTCTATTACGTTGCGCAGCTCGCGGATGTTACCTGTCCAGTTATATTGTTGCAGTGCTGTAATAGCTGCAGGATCAATTTCCTTCTCCGGTTGTTTATATTCCTCGCTGATCTCTTTCATGAAGTGTGCTATGAGCATGGGTATATCGTCGCGGCGGGCATTGAGCGGCGGCACCTGTATCACGATTACACTAAGACGATGGTAAAGATCTATCCTGAATTTTTTTGCCTCTACTTCTTCCATCAGGTTCTTATTGGTGGCGGCCAGTACGCGCACATCTACCTTTATTTCTTTTTCGCCGCCTACGCGCGTTATCCTCGATTCCTGCAGTGCGCGCAGCATTTTTGCCTGTGCATCAAGGCTCATATCGCCTATCTCATCAAGAAAGAGTGTACCGCCATTGGCCTGTTCGAACTTGCCGATGCGTTGCTTTATTGCAGAAGTAAATGATCCTTTTTCGTGCCCGAAGAGCTCGCTTTCAATAAGCTCGGATG
Organism: uncultured Bacteroidota bacterium; assembly: GCA_903821975.1. GTDB lineage: Bacteria > Bacteroidota > Bacteroidia > Chitinophagales > Chitinophagaceae > Nemorincola. Next base: position 570 of record CAIJNJ010000252.1, on the reverse strand, counting down.
GTATAGCTGCGCAATTTACTTCTATCAATGGCCCATTGCAACGGCTGCTTAGCTCGTGAATGCGGCGGGCCACCAGTTCCTTACCCACGCCATTCTCCCCGGTAATAAGCACACGGGCATCAGTTGGTGCTACCTTGGCTATTGTATCCTGTATGCGCATCATGGCGTCGCTGTTGCCTATCATTTCATAGCCGCGGGCTATGCGTTTGCGCAACTGCTTCGTTTCCGTGACCAGCGATTTTTTATCCATCGCATTACGTACGGTGATCAGCAATCTGTTCAGGTCGGGGGGTTTGGAGATATAATCGTAAGCGCCTTTTTTTACAGCATCAACGGCTGTTTCTATGTTTCCGTGGCCGGAGATAACGATGAAGGGCACATCGGGCCGCTCTTCACGGGCAAGCTGTAATACTTCCATGCCATCCATTTTCGGCATTTTGATATCGCAGAGGATACAGTCGTAATTGTTTTCTTTTATTTTCTTAGCGCCCTCGGCCCCGTCTACTGCTTCATCAACAATAAAGCCCTCAAAAGTAAGGATCTCTGTAAGCGCCTTACGGATCGCTTTTT
>CAIJNJ010000251.1 GCA_903821975.1 uncultured Bacteroidota bacterium | reverse complement strand
GTTCTGTTCAGTTTCCTATGGATAAGCCAATGCCGTTACGGCTGATAGCAAAAATCGTGAAATACAGGGTAGCGGAGAACCGGCAGAGGGCCGGAATGAAAAAGAAATAATTGCCCTTATTTTCTTGCCTTATAGCAACGTACATTTGTGTAGCAAAAACAAAGCGTATGCAAAAAATAGTTCCGTTCTTCTGGTTTGACGGCCGTGCAGAAGAAGCAATGAATTTTTATACATCCATTTTCAAAAATTCAAAGGTCGGCAACGTAAGCCGCTATGGCGATGCCGGCCCCGGCCCCAAAGGATCTGTGATGTCTGCTACCTTTGAGCTGGAAGGGCAGGAATTTTATGCACTCAACGGCGGACCTATGTTTAAGTTCAGCCCTGCAATATCCATGTTTGTGAATTGTGAGACGCAGGAAGAAGTAGATGACCTATGGAACAAACTCTCTGATGGCGGAAAGCCAAACCGTTGCGGCTGGCTCGATGATAAGTTTGGCATAACGTGGCAGATCATTCCTACTGCGCTGGGCCGCCTCCTTGGCGACAAAGACCGCGCAAAAGCCGGGAAAGTAATGCAGGCGATGATGAAAATGGAAAAGATCATCATTAAAGATCTGGAAGACGCCTATAATTCATAGCGCATTGTATACTCTTTCATTATTGCTTAATATACCTGCAGTGGCAGAACATGATTACATAATAAGCGGGGGCAAGGAAGGCAAGTCAAGGCTTAACGTGCTTGCTGACGTGCTGCACCACCAAACAAAAGCACTGCTACAACAGCATGGCCTCACTAAAGGAATGTCTTTCCTGGACCTCGGCTGCGGTGGTGGCAATGTTTCATTAATGGCTGCGGGTATGGTTGGTAATAATGGTTCGGTCACTGCCATGGATTTTGATAAGGAAATAATATCCCTAGCACAGGAAGATGCAACTGCCGCATATGCGAAGAATGTGTCCTTCCACACCATGAGCGCTTATGATATCAGCTACACAAACCAATTTGATATCGCATACTCACGCTTTTTATTATCGCATCTCAATGATCCCGCTGCTGTGTTGCAGAAAATGAAGCAAAGTGTAAAACCGGGTGGAAAGGTAATTGTTGAAGATGTGGATTTCAGCGGGCACTTCTGTTATCCGGCGAACGTTGCTTTTAACCAATACCTGCAATATTATGCAGCAGCAGCTAAGCATAGCAATGCAGATGCGAATATAGGTCCATCCCTTTTTTCAATGTTTCAAACGGCAGGCTTTGAAGATGTTGGTTTTGATGTGATACAACCCTGCTTTAATAAAGGCACGGGCAAATGGATGGCCTATCTCACCCTCGACAGGATAAAACCCACACTGATAAAAGATGGTATAGCAACCGAGCAAACTATCAACACTACCCTACAGCAACTGGAAGGATTTACAAAAGATGAACAGACGATCATAAGCCTGCCCCGGATATTCAGGGTATGGGGTATGAATAAAGGATAAGCTTTTGTAATTGTATCCCTATCCGGCATAAACTAAATACGCTTGAGTAAAGACGAAACAAAAGACCTGGCAAAATTCCTCGCGCCGTTTGGCGACGAGATAGCAGACTTTGTCTGGTGGCTGCGTGCTTTTGTCTGGGACCAATACCCCAAGACTAATGAGCTTATCTATGACAATTATAATGCCCTTGCATTCGGCTGGTCGCCCACAGATAGGGTTGGTCATACCTTTTGTTCCATTGCCGTAGGCCGCACAAGTAAAAATATCCATTTTGGCTTTTACTGGGGCAGTGAAATAGAAGACCCAAAGGGGCTACTCATTGGCAATGGTAACCAGTACAGGTATTTGCTGGTTAAAAACACGAAGGACTTCCCTAAAGCATACATGAAGAAATTAGTGAAAGAAGCCTATGCCAACTCGCTTGCAAAGGTCAAAGACAAGAAACAACTTATGGAAGGGAAGACTATCGTTAAGTCTGTATCACAGGCAAAGCGGGTTAAGAAAAGCCTTTCTGCGAAGGAAAGGCAGTGAAAAATAAATAATGAAGTAAATATCGTAAATTTGCTTATGAAAAAACTGGTATTGGATATTCCAGATATGATAGACTTGGATGAAAAAGATGCTAAAGATATGCTTGCGGCGAATCTTTATGCATCCGGAAAATTGTCACTGGGCCAAGCCGCTGAAATGGCAGGGTATTCAAAGAGAACCTTTATGGAATTGCTGGGGAACTTTAACATCTCTATTTTCAATTATAACGAACGGGAAATAGAAAATGATATAGCAAATGCAAAGAGCTATCATATCTGATACAAGTTGTCTGATATTGCTTGACAAGATTGGCAAGCTTGAAATATTACACCAGCTTTTCGGAACAATAATTACTACTCACGAGGTAGCAGAAGAATTTGGTAATCCACTACCCGAATGGATAAAAATTACTGACCCGGTCAATAAAAATTATCAGTCGATCATAGCGGTCTCCCTTGATAAAGGTGAAGCAAGTGCGATAGCTCTGGCAGTAGAACTTGATGATTGTCTTCTTATTATCGATGATCTGAAGGGAAGGACATTCGCGTTGCAACTTGGACTGAAAATCACCGGGACGTTAGGTATTTTGATCGAGGCAAAATTAGAAGGACATGTATCTTCCATAAAACCGATACTTGAGCTAATTAAACAAACAAATTTCAGAATATCGGATCGATTGGAATTACTAATACTTAAAAAAACGGGTGAGTAATAAATTCACACAGAAATGAGCACCCTAAATAACCGCTACTTTATTATCAACAAGCCATACAATATGGTTTCCCAGTTCATCAGCCCCGATAAAGTGGGGCTGCTTGGCGACCTTGATTTTAATTTCCCGGAAGGAATACATGCCATTGGCCGGTTAGATAACCATTCAGAAGGTTTATTGATCTTAACCACCAATAAGAAAGTAACTACACTTTTATTCCAGGGCGAGGCTCCCCACAGCCGCACATACCTGGTGAAAGTAAGGAACGAAGTAAGTGCCGAAAGCCTGCAAAAGCTACGCGATGGCGTAAGCATACGAATAAAAGGCGGCGGACAGTGGGTGACCACTCCCTGCGATGTGGAGATCGTGCAAAAGCCCGCAGATATATTTTCGCACCCTTTCGAACGAAAAGAGTATGTAACTCATACCTGGCTCACTATAACACTAACAGAAGGAAAATTTCACCAGGTACGCAAAATGGTGGAAGCGGTAAACCACCGCTGCATACGCCTCATACGCCTCTCTATTGAGAATCTCAAACTCGGCAACCTGCAGCCGGGCTGTGTAAAAGAATTTGAAGAGCAGGATTTTTTCGATCTTCTCAAAATAAATAACTGGCGCAACTGATATACAACACAAAAGCGCAACAGCCTCCATAAGGAAGGCTGTTGCAGATAGGGCTAAAAGTAAAACGTATATTTATTTCGTCAGTTTATATCCTACTGTGAAACGGAAATAAGGAACAGCAAGCGGTGCATTTGTATTAGTGCCGCCTTCATAATTAGGTTTCACCATAGCCTGTTGTACCAGCACATCAAAGAGCCACCTTTTCTTATATTCATAACTGAATCCCAGCATATAGCCCAGCCGCAGCAGATCACCTTTATTTGATGGATATAGTGGTCCTTTATAACTTGAGATTGGCGCTATGGTGCTTGGAATGCCGGTCGCTGTTGGTAATGAAGACGGCGCACCAACAGGAGTTATGGTAACCGGGTGTCCGGTGCCATTATAAGTTTTCGTCTCCTCATTAACAGCAAGTAGCTTACTAAAAATTGTATTAGCACCTCCGAAAACAGATATATTCTTACCGATCTTATATTTCAGCAGTAATGGTAATTCACCCTCTACATAAGTCCCCCCAGCATTATACGAT
>CAIJNJ010000250.1 GCA_903821975.1 uncultured Bacteroidota bacterium | reverse complement strand
TTCGTATACAGATGCCGTAACTAATGTACAAATGATTATGGCGGAGTGGATTGAAACAGCGAAATCCTTGGGGCGGGTAATCCCTGAGCCAAAAGGGAAATTAATGTATGCCTGATTGATTAACTAAATTGAATTTTGAATTATGTCGATAAGAAGTATGGCTGAGTATGCCGCGAACGGAGAAATGCCCGAAGTGCTTTTCTGGGTGGGTTGTGCAGGTAGTTTTGACCAGCGTGCGCAGCGCATCACCAGGGCCTTTACACAGATACTCGATAAGGTAGGTATCAAGTTCGCTATACTGGGCAAGGAAGAAATGTGCACCGGCGATCCGGCACGCAGGGCAGGTAATGAATTCCTGTTCCAGATGATGGCGTATAACAATATCCATACCCTAAATGCATATGGCATTAAGAAGGTAGTGACCATTTGCCCGCACTGCTTCAATATCTTTAAGAACGAATACCCTGCCCTCGGCGGTAATTACGAGGTGATGCACCATACCACTTTCCTGCAGCAACTTATCAACGATGGCCGTGTAACCCTGAAGGATGGCGGCGCATTCAAAGGCAAGAAGATCACCTACCACGATAGCTGCTACCTCGGTCGCGGCAACGGCATTTACGAGGCACCACGCGCTGTCCTTGAGGCTTTCGATACCGAACTTATAGAAATGAAACGCTGCCGCAGCAACGGTATGTGCTGTGGCGCAGGCGGTGCACAGATGTTCAAGGAAGAAGAGCCCGGCACTACCCGCATCAATTTCGACCGTGCAGAACAGGCCCTGGAAACAGGCGCTACCATCATCGCAGCCAACTGCCCATTCTGCACCACCATGCTCACAGACGGCGTCAAGAACAAAGAAAAAGAAGACACCGTAAAGGTCATGGATATAGCGGAGATGGTGGCAATGTCGATGTAACTCAGAAATCAAAAGTTAAAACCTGCCTGCCGGTAGGCAGGGTCAAAACCCAAAAGTAAAAAGACCCCTAACTTTGCGTCTTTGCGCCCCTGCTGGCAGGCAGGCAGGTTTGCGGTTAAATCTAATACACCTATAATCGTAAAGTATAATCAAAACCCACTATTCTGGCATAATTTTGTAACAATAAAACAAAGCGCCCCGAACAAGGTCCCGATCTATTATCGGGAGGGGCCGGGGGTATGAAGAACAAGACATTAGTATTAGGAGCATCAGAAAATCCGGGCCGCTATAGCAACATGGCCATCCTTAAACTGCTCAGTAAGGGCCAGGAGGTAATGGCCATTGGCAAAATACCCGGCAAGGTGAACGGCGTAGAGATACAAACCGCACAGGTACCTTCAGACGATATTGAAACCGTAACCCTATACCTGAACCCACTCCACCAAAAACCCTACTACGATTATATCCTCTCCCTAAAACCGAGGCGCATTATCTTCAACCCCGGCGCCGAAAACGAAGAACTGGAGCGCCTCGCCGCAATACAAGGCATTGATGTACTTGAGGCCTGCACATTGGTTATGCTCAGTACGGGTCAGTATTAACAAAGATCAATTTCATTTTAAGGTTTTGTAGTTTAAGACGTCATTGCGAGGAACGAAGCAATCTCACGAAATGACCTGTTTTTCAATGCCCCACCCCATGCTCCACCTTCGCTATAAACAGCTTCGGCGCACAAAGGAAAAATATTTTTTTGTGAATAAGTATTGTGGATAACGTCCGAGCTAATGCAATACTGTAGCAGATATTACATTTTTTCTTAAGCCCCATTCACACCCCATTGGGGTAAACCCGGTTTGGGAGACGAAGCGAGCAAAAGTGTTCAGAAAATACAGATAAATTAGATTGTAACATAGGATAGGTATTTTACGACAAAGGTAATAAGCGTATTAACCTGCTCCAACACGAATAATCTATGATTGCTACGAGAAAATTGATATTTGATAACCCACCTTTTAATATTTCGGCTAAAGCCAAAGCTTACATATTTCACAACCCGGCCTAAAGTCCGGGGCAATGGTTCCATTACTAAAAAATCATAGAGGTTCTTTATCAAACCAACCTGGTAAATCCCATAATCCAAAAAATCCCGGTTAATTATTATCTTTAAAACCCAAAGAACTACTTCTATACCTTCATGGCAAAGAAAAAGACTAACCCGGTAAGGAATACGCCGCCGGCCACTAATGCACCACGCCAGCAACCTGCCCCCCGGCCAGCCGCAAAAGCAGCACCGGCAGGAGACGGCTTCATATCACGCTATTATGAGTGGCTGGTAGTGGCCGGTATTTCCATACTTACCTACTTCGTTTTTAAAGAGATACTCAATAACGAACTCACCAACTGGGACGATCTCGGCTATATCATCACCAACCCGCTTATCAAAGACCCTTCTATGGAAGGGCTCAAGAACATATTCTCCATACACCACCCGGTAATGGGTAACTATCACCCGCTTACCATCATGCTCTACTGGATAGAGTACAGCCACTTCGGCCTGCAGCCATGGATCTATCATTTCGACAGCCTTATGTGCCACATACTGGTTACCATTGCTGTTTATCTGTTTGTACGCATACTCACTAAGCGCCCGGTTGCAGCCGCAGTGGCCGCATTGTTATTCGGCGTTCACTCCATGCACGTGGAGACCGTGGCATGGGCCGCCGGCCGCAAAGACATTATCTACGGCCTGTTCTATGTGCTTTCGTTGACATGCTACGTATACTATGTAAGATCGGCCAAGGGCAGCAAAAAGACCATGTGGTACATTGCCACCATTGTACTGTTTGCCATATCCCTGCTTGCCAAGTCGGTAGGTGTTACGCTCCCGGTTACCTTCTTCCTTGTGGATATACTCGAGAACAGGAAATTGTTCACCGGGGGCAATGCAACAGACAACATCTTTGGCGACCATAAGAACGGCAAGTTCAATTACATGCTGTTTGTAGAAAAGCTGCCGCATTTCGGCCTGGCCATTCTTTTCGGTGTATTATCCATCTATGCACAGAGAGAAATAGGCGCCCTCGGTACGCTCGATGTAAGCTTTACACCCGTAGAGCGCATAGCCCTTGCGGGTTATAACGTATGCACTTATCTATGGAAGGCCGTGGTGCCGGTAGGTATGTGTAATTTTTACCCATACCCTTTCAAGGTCAATGACGCACTACCCCTCTATTATTATATCTACCCGATCATCGTTATCGGTATGCTCGTTGCGGTATGGATCCTCGGCCGGAAGAACAAGATGCTGCTGTTTGGCATCGGCTTCTTCCTTGTCAATATAGCACTGCTGCTGCAGCTCATACCTGTGGGTGGGGCTATTATGTCCGATCGTTATACCTACCTGCCCTACCTCGGCCTGTTCGTCATTGCCGGCTGGTTTGTTTCCGGCTATTTCGAGACGGCGGCAAAGCGGCAAACGGGTTACCTGCTGCTGGCGGGTACTGTTGTTTACTCCATTTTCCTCGGTTATCTCACCAACGAGCAATGCAAAGTATGGCACGACTCCGTAAGCCTGTGGAAAGACGATATTGAAAAGCACCCCGCAAACCCTGTATCATATTTCTACCTCGGGCAGGAATATTACACCCGGTATGAAGAATCCATTACAGCAGCCGATCTGAAAAAGAACCAGGATTCTGCACAGGTTTATTTTGAAGCATCTATCTCAAGGAAGCCCGATTATACCAACCCCATCATTTGCCTTGCCGAACTGCAGCGCAGCACCGGGCAACTCGATGAGGCTAAGCGGAGCTACTTTACCGTAATACAGATAAACAACGCGCATACCAATAAGATACAGGATAAGGACGAAAGCGTGTACCTGGG
>CAIJNJ010000249.1 GCA_903821975.1 uncultured Bacteroidota bacterium | reverse complement strand
CATCTATACCCGCGAGCACACGGTTGGTAACATTCTCCATTCTGCGGATGAAGGTTACCGTTAGTCCTTTGCAAGGAATTTCTTCCTGCATATTTTTTGCCCAAAAGCCATTTGCGAAATAATCATTTTCTGCACTGCTCAATCCCTGCACACTGCCATAGCCACAATGGTGGTTTGTGAGCACAAGTCCTTTGGAAGAAATTATTTCGCCGGTGCATCCCCGGCCAAAAAGTACGATCGCGTTGTTGAGCCCGGTGCCTTCTTTGTTATATAATTGGTCAACGGGTATCTCTAAACCCATTGCTTTCATTTCCTTTTCATGTTCTTTGAGTGTGGCAGGTATCCACATCCCCTCTTTTCCAGACGCGGATGACACATTAAGAATAATAAAAAATATTATTAAACTTTTAGTTAATAAAGAAGCATTGACAAGTGTTCGAAACATATATTTTCCTGATTTGAGGAAATAAATTTACACTTTTGTTGCCAAAGTTTTGTACTTATCCTTATATTAGCGGAAGATTAAGATATACCTTTACCGGCTTATGAAAAAATGTTTGCTTATCCTGGCGATATTGATAGTATCGCAATTGAATATACTCTATGCCCAAACCCTATTTAGCGGCCCTGATACTGTATGTGTTAATCAACCGGTTCAGTTAAAGAGTAATATCACCAATGCTGCAAATTATTACTGGGGTTTCTGCTCCGGTTCTTTGAATGAGATACCAACCTGGGTACCACCTATTGGCACCAACCTTGGCAATAACTTCGGTTTCCATATCCCTGCTAATATCGACATAGTACTTGACAGCGGTAACTATTACGGATTTGTAGTGAATTCAGAGACAACGGAATTCATCAGGTTAAACTTCGGTAACAGCCTTGGCAATACTCCCTCGATCACTAACTTCGGTAACCTTACAAACGGCCTGCCGATCAATCCCACATCGCTTTTCATACTTAAGGATACCTTATCCCAACACTGGTTCATATTTGTGTCGGGTGGCTTTACCGCAGCTACTTCGCAGTTGGGCCGTATTGACTTCGGGCCACACCTCAGTAACCCTGCTCCTAACATTGTAAACTTCGGCAACTATGCCGGTGTGCTTAACGGGCCCAAAGGCATTTTTGTAGCCCAGGATGCAAGCAATAACTGGTATGGATACATAGTGAACCATAATACGAATGAACTGATACACCTTGATTTTTCATTCAACGTATCCAATACCCCTTTAATGTCGAACTACGGGAATGCCCTGTACAACCTGAGTTTCCCAACGGACCTGGCTGCTATTGAGGACAATGGCCTCTGGTATCTTTTCATTACCAATGAAGGGAACAATACGGTGACGCGCCTTGACCTGGGTACAGGTTTTGATACGCTTTCTACCAGCATTCAGAGTACTGTAATCGCAAGCAGCACTGTGCCTCCATCTACATCTTTTAATTTCAGGATCAATGTTCCTTCTTCAATTTCTGTGAACAGGGATTGCGGGAATATATACGCATACATTACCGACAGCACTACCAACCAGCTAATTGGCATACAGATGTCTACCGCCAAGGGGCCATACTCTGCTGTTGACTACAACGATGTTGGTGCAATGAATCATCCTTCCGGTATCTCTTCGATCATTCGTGACGGCGATAACCTCTTTGGCTTTATCTGTAATGCAGGAGACAGTACGCTGACCAGGGTTGTATTCCAACAGTGTACCAATGCCAGTATACCTTCTTACAACGAAGTAAACCCACCGGCATATTCCTACGATACGGCCGGGGTTTACAACGTATACTACGTTATCAACCAGGGTCTTCCATCCATGCAGGTGCAGTGTAAAACAATAACTGTAATTCCACCACCACCTATCTACATGAACAATGATACCAGCATATGCCTCGGTGATACTATCAGGTTGCATGTTATATCAGACCAGGCTGATTCTATCAGGTGGGCTTCAGGAATAAACATCGATACCACTTACCTCTACCGCGATTCAGTGAGGGTATGGCCTAATTACTCCACTTCTTATGGTGTAACGCTTTACTATCCCTTCGGTTGTATTGTTGACACCACAGTAAAAGTAAATGTGATAAAAGTAGTTGCAGATGCCGGTCCGGACAGGTACATAGGTGATGGCTCAACTACCACACTGGGTGGCCCGAACACATCTATTGGCAACTACTTGTACAACTGGGCTCCATACCAGTACCTGAGTGACAGTACAATACCATATCCTGTGGCATATCCGCCTACGGACTATACCTACTACCTTACAGTTACTGAACTGGGCGACGGCTTTACATGCTCTGCAAAAGACACTGTAGTGGTGCATGTAAACTGCGGTGACATTGTATTGCCAAACGCTTTTGCGCCGAGCAGCAACAATGAAGCAACTGCCAAATTCGGCATCATTAACAAAGAGATCTCCAAACTTAACTACTTCCGCATCTACAATCGCTGGGGTGAACTGGTGTTCCAGACAACAGACCCTGCACAGGGATGGGACGGCACATTTAACGGCCAACCTGCACCTGTTGATGTATATGTATGGATAGCCGATGCCTTCTGTGCCAGCGGACTGGAAATCAAAAAGCAAGGTAATGTGTCCCTATTGCGATGACCCTAAATATATTTCAAGGTAACTTTCGCATATGGCCGCTTACTTATTCCAGCTAGAACTTCCTCCATTCACAGACGAACTTGCAGCAGTAGTGCCTGTGCACCGTGCGCATATCAATAAGCAATTTTCTGAAGGGCGAATACTTTCTTACAGCGTATCTGTGCATCGTAACATGATCTGGTGTGTAGTGAATGCCGAGGACGAACAGGAAGCCATGGAGATGGTGTTAAACTTTCCTTTATATCAATACTTCACGGAAGTGTCGTGTCACCCGTTGTTATTCCACAACACGCTTCCTGCTTCATTACCGGGAATATCACTCAATTAAAAATAGCGGAAATATCATATCTCATTTCGAAGAAAGTACAAATCGGTATATCCTATTCTTTCATAAACAAACACAATGACTAAAATCATTTTTATCTGTTTTTAATAACCGACCTTTGTGGTATAATTATTAAAAGAAAAAGATAAAAAGAACATGGCAAACAGTTTTGTAACAGTAGGATCAAAATTTCCACAGTTTAGTAAGAAATCCGTAGTATCTATTGAGAAAGGAAAAGAATTCAAAGACGTCAGCAACAGGGACATTGAAGGTAAATGGGCGGTAATGTTCTGGTGGCCGAAAGATTTCACTTTTGTGTGCCCCACAGAGATCGCAGAGTTCAACAAGAATTACACAAATTTCACCGACCGCGATACTGTGCTGCTCGGTGCATCAACCGACAATGAATATGTGCACCACGCATGGCGCAAAGACCATAAAGACCTGCACGACCTGCGCTTCCCGATGATCGCAGACACCTCTAAAAGCCTTGCAGAAGAACTGGGTATACTCTCGCAGGACGATGAGAAAGTAGCATATCGTGCAACCTACATTATAGATCCGGAAGGTATTGTGCGCTGGCTGTGCATCAATGACCTTAGCGTGGGCCGTAATGTGAGTGAAGTGCTGCGCGTACTTGATGCTTTACAGACCGATGAGCTCTGCCCGTGTAACTGGGAAAAAGGCGAAGAAACATTAACCTCTGCGGTAGGATAATCTAACCATACGACCTCCCACACGTAAGTGTGGGAAGTTTTTATTTACATTGTGTACTAAAGTCTACTTCTATGGAAACTCCTGTAGTTAATGAAACGCTGCAAAATTTGTTGCAGGACCTCGGCATTGATCCGTCATATACCAGCAGCAGCCTGGCAAGCCTTGCGGCGGTCAACAACCGCTACATTAAGGACCTGAAACTGAATGTATCTACTACGCTGGCCAGCAGCAACCTTACACGCAAGGAAGCATACCTGCTTGCCCTATCTGTAGCTGTAACCGAAAAACACGGTGTGCTCATCACAGCCTTTGAGAATCTTGCGGCGAAAGAAGGCGCTACTGCCGAAGAAATAGCCGAAACACATGGCTGTGCTTCCCTGCTCAGCTTAAACAATGTTTTCTACCGTTTCAGGCACTATATGGGCGATAATGAATTTTACAACAAACAACCCGCGGGCCTGCGTATGAGCCTGATGATGAGCCCGGCCATGGGTAAGGGCTTGTTTGAATTGATGAGCCTCGTTATATCTGCAGTGAATGGCTGTGAAAAGTGTGTTGTATCCCATGAGCGCTCCGTAAAAGAACATAACGCATCAGAACCGCGGATCTATGATGCCATACGCCTTGGTGCTGTGATAAGGGGATTGTGTGTAGCTATGTAACCGCCGGCTTTATTCACCGGGTAAATTGATCGTGAACGTGCTTCCTTTACCGGGAGTGCTTTCTACTTTTATCTTCCCCTCGTGGGCATCCACTATTGCTTTTACATAGCTTAGCCCGAGGCCAAACCCTTTTACATTGTGGAGGTTACCGGTATGCGCACGGTAGAACTTCTCGAAAATACGCGATTGCGTCTCCTTATCCATACCTATACCATTGTCCTTCACTTTTATAGATAGCATGCCGTTGCCATGCTTAAAAGTCTCCACCAGTATCTTCGGCGGGCTGTCTGAATACTTCATGGCATTATCCAGCAGGTTAAAAATGATATTGGAGAAATGCACTTCATCTGCCTGTATGAAAGGATTGGTTGCGTTCAGTTTCAATTCCAGTGTTCCGTGCTTTTCCTGTATCTGCAAAGCAAGGTTATCGGCCACTTTATTAATAACCTGGTGCGCATCAAGCTTCTGGAGGTTAAGCTTTATCTCCTCTTTTTCGAGGCGGGCAGCCTGCAATATCTTTTCCACCTGCTTGTTCATTCGCTTATTCTCCTCTTTGATCATGCTGCTGTATATCTTTATTTTATCAGCATCATGTATCACCTTTTCATTCGTGAGTGCATCTATGGCCAGCGAGATAGTAGCCAGCGGGGTTTTCAGCTCATGCGTCATGTTATTGATAAAGTCCGATTTGATCTCCGACAACTTTTTCTGGTTGAACAGTGTGCGTAACGTAACGAAAAATGCAAGGATAATAATGGTGGTAAATACAATAGATGCGATGATCATCCACAGCATTTGCCGGATAACCGCATTCTTATCTTCATGAATAGAGAGGTAGAGGGTCTCGTGAGACCTCAATGCATTATCAGGCGGCAGTTCTATGCTTTTGGCGGTGTGCTGTGTAGGTATCTGGAAGCCGTCTGATTGCAAAATCACGAACTTGTATATGTTGGTGATACAAAATTCGAACGGTTCTTTCACATTATTCTGCCGCAGTTGCTTCTCAATGATGTCCTGTATCTCATCCTGCGTAAAAACACCATCTACCCTGAAATTATTCCGCAGGAAGTACACCCTTGATTCTTCTGTAAAAATGATAGCCTGTGATTTGTAAATAAACCGGTCCTGTATGGCCTTCTTGGTTTGCGTCAGCGCATTATCTACCCCCCTTTCAAATTCCTGGTTCTTCAGCAGTATGGCGTTCTTTATCCAGGACATCTGGATAAACAATATGCCCACCACCGAAAGGGTAATTAAAACAACTATTAAAGGGAATATTCTCTTCATGAAGCAACAAATTTACTATAGCTGTAGCTGCCACTTAAGGAAACAATATACGGTTTAACGCTGATTTAACTATATGTCAACAGGTG
>CAIJNJ010000248.1 GCA_903821975.1 uncultured Bacteroidota bacterium | reverse complement strand
TAAATCCTCTTCCGGAAAAGTGCCTGGCAGATGCTGTGTTCACTACAAATCCATCGCTGTGTAATAACTCTTCATTCCAGTCACCTTCTGTAATAATACCTGCGTCATAACCCCATCGTTCAAGATGCGCTCCAACACCCAAGGCTGTGATTATTTTTTTCACCTTTGGCTTTAACGCTACAATTGTTTTGTGATCCAGGTGATCGTAATGATCGTGTGTAAGAAACAGTATATCTATCTCCGGCATATCATTAACCGTATACACATCTGCTCCTTCAAAGCTTTTCGTACCAAACCCTAAAGGCGACGCATTACCGCTGAATACGGGGTCCACCAGCATCTTCTTCCCGTCCAGTTGCAGGAAGTAAGACGAATGCCCGAACCATACCAACACATCCTCATCTGCGCTTAACGCTTTCAGGTCCTCCTTCTTCGACGGCAAGGGCGACGGTGGTTTTACACGCTTGCTCTTACCAAAGAAAAATTCTTTGAACACCGAATAATAACTCACACCTTCCGCAAGCGATGGTGTATTGTTCAGGTTTTGAAATGTACTGTTTCTATAATTTGGTGATCGCTGTATTCGTTCCAGTCGCGCGCCAGTTGGTGCCTTCCCAAATTGCGGCTGCTGCATGAACAGCCATACTGTCACTATAAGAGCAACAATAGTAATTCCGATAACGATCATATTTCTCCCTTGTTGCTCTTATTAGATAAGCACCCATCTTCCTTTGCTTTGTATTGCTTCACCTGCTCCAGCGCATCGGGCACCACATCGCTGATGATCACTATAAAGCTATCCTTTACTGCATTCTTAAACGCATAGTCTATTGCTTCATTCTCTTTCTTGATGACAACGATTTTTTTAGCAGGATCTACATTATGTATGCCTTTCGTCATCAGGTCTATTATTTCCTCCTCGGTCCTGCCTCTCAGGTTCTTATCCTGCCTTATGATGATCTCATCAAATACTTTCGCTGCCGCCTCACCCAGTGATACCAGGTCTTCGTCCCTGCGGTCGCCTACCCATGCTATAATGCCCACCTTCACGGATGCGTCTACGGTCTTCACAAATTTCCCTATAGCCATAAGCCCGTGCGTATTATGCGCATAGTCTATCATCACCGAGTAATTCCTGAAGTGGAACATATTCATACGGCCCGGCGTAAGTGCCGGTGACGGTACAAATGTTTGCAGCGCCTGGCGTATATCCTCTGTTTTAATATCCTGCACATAGGTTGCCAGCACCGCTGCCAGCACATTCGCGATATTGAATTCCGCCATCCCCGAGAATGTCAGCGGGATGTTGGTCACCTTCTCTACTCTTATCTTCCACGTTCCCTTCAATATTGTTACATACCCATTCTCATATATAGCAGCTATCCCTCCTTTTGCACAATGCCTTTTTATTCGGCTGCTGTTTTCAACAAGCGAAAAGTAAGCCACTTTACATTCGAGTTCTTTGTGCATCTCATACACAAGGTCATCATCCGCATTTAGTATCGCATACCCTTTCGGGAATACTGTATGCGCAGCTACCGCTTTCACCTTTGCCAGCTTTTCTATGGTGTCTATGCCGCCCAGCCCCATATGGTCTTCCGCCACATTGGTCACTACAGCTACATCACAGTTATGAAATCCTAGCCCCGCCCTTAGTATTCCTCCTCTTGCACACTCCAGCACAGCATAATTCACAGTCGGGTCCCGAAGTACAAACTCTGCTGATACCGGCCCTGTACAGTCGCCCTTCATCATCAGTTGGTTTTGTATGTACACACCATCAGTAGTAGTGTAACCAACTTTAAAGCCCATTTGCTTTACAATATGCGCTATCAGCCTTGTCGTAGTTGTTTTACCATTTGTGCCGGAAACAGCGATGATCGGTATCCTCGCTGATGATCCCGGTGGATACAGCATATCTATCACCGGTTCTGCCACATTGCGCGGCAGCCCCTCTGTCGGGTCCAGGTGCATCCTGAAGCCCGGTGCAGCATTCACTTCCAGCACAGCCCCGCCACTCTCACTAAGTGGTGTGGAAAGATCTGATGCCATAATATCTATACCGCAGATGTTCAGGCCAATGATACGTGCTATACGCTCACACATGAACACATTGGTAGGGTGCACAAAATCGGTAACATCTGTTGCCGTGCCGCCTGTACTCAGGTTGGCCGTTGGTTTCAGCCATAACTCTTCTTTCTTTTTCAGTACCGTATCCAGCGTATACCCTTTCTTGTCGAGTATATCCATTGTAAAGCTATCCACCTTTATGGCAGTCAACACTTTCTCATGGCCGTATCCCCTGCGCGGATCACTGTTCACAATATCTATCAGCTGTTGTATAGTATGCTCACCATCACCCACTACTGCCGCAGGGGTACGCAATGCCGCCGCTACAAACTTGTAGTTGATCACCAGCACCCGGAAGTCTCTTCCGGTAATGAACTTCTCGCAGATCACAGCACGGCCGTATACCTTGGCAGCCTTAAGCCCCGTTACTGCATCTTCCCAGTTGCGTATGTTGGTAGTTGCGCCCTTTCCGTGGTTGCCGTTCACAGGCTTTGTCACTATCGGGTAGCCTATTTTTTCAATAGCATTTTTCAGATCTTCCTCATCATATATGATGCGTCCACGTGGCACCGGTATCTCAGATGCTTCCAGCAGGTTTTTGGTCTCTTCTTTATCGCAGGCTATTTCTACAGCTATACTGCTTGTGGTGCTGGCAATAGTGGCTTGTACACGGCATTGATTTGCGCCGTATCCTAGTTGCACCAATGAGTGCCTGTTGAGGCGTATGTAAGGTATCTTCCTTTTTATTGCTTCGTCAACTATAGATCCCGTACTTGGCCCCAAGCGTTCGTCTTCACGTATCTCCCGCAGGTTTTGTATATCTGCCTCCAGGTCATATGGTTCGCCATCCACAAGTGCCTGCGCCATTTTTACGGCTGCCTTTGCGGTATATATCCCTGCCTTTGCTTCTTCATAAGAAAATACCACGTGGTATATACCTGAGTCTTTCGTTTCCCGTGTACGGCCAAAACCGGTATCCATGCCTGCAAGTGTCTGTAGTTCCAGCGCTATATGCTCTATCACGTGGCCCATCCATGTCCCTTCCTTTACCCGTTCAAAGAAACCGCCCGGTACACCTTCCGAGCAACGGTGCTCGTACAACGTTGGCATGAATGCACTCAACCTTTCCAGGAACCCCGGTATCTTATCAGTTGGCTTTTGCTCCATATCCTCAAGGTCCAGCAGCATCACTATCAGTTTATGCCTGTTTGCCGACCAGTAATTCGGCCCGGCCATTGTTTTTATGTCCAGTATTTTCATCCCTAAAAAATAGTTTAGTTTATCAAGATACTGATTTTCAGACACAAACAATAGAATATGTGGATAAAAATGCGCCCGGCGCAAAAGGCTTTTTAGGGTAAAACCATTAATTTTGCGTTATATTTTCAACAAATAGCAGTAGCAAGTGACATATCCCCTCGGGCATTTAGTAGCAGTTGGCGGTGCGGAAGATAAAGGAACAGACCTTGAAAAAGGGATCTTGGAGCGAAATCGCCTTAATTTTTTCGAATTAGGTATCATCAAAACTATCGTTAGCCTTATTGGTGAGATCGGTCCGCACGTGGAGGTCATTACTACAGCCTCATCTATACCCGATGAGGTAGCACAAAACTATAAAGACGCCTTCGAAAAACTCGGCTGCATGAGCGTAGGCCATATGCGTATACGCAATCGCGAGGACGCAGCTTTGCCCGAATACATACAAAGGTTGAATGCCTGTAATTGCATCATGTTTTCCGGTGGTAACCAGCTAAGACTTTCTTCTATTTTCGGCGGCACCGATTTTCTTGATCTGCTGAAACAGCGGTACCAAGCG
>CAIJNJ010000247.1 GCA_903821975.1 uncultured Bacteroidota bacterium | reverse complement strand
TGCTTTTGCTATGTTTTCTTCAGGGCCAATGATATATCAGATGCCTTTTTCATCATCAGAAAAATATCGGGCATATTTTCCCAGGTAACGCACGCCATATCTCATTATTCGCTACATGGCTTGTTGGCAACTACTAAGGCTACGATTACCGCTATGGGGGGCGCTGACACACTATACGGCTCCTTTAATGTTTTGATCGGTATATTGCTCATAATATTCATGAACTATGTTCAAAAGAATAACAACGTTGAATACAAAGTAAGAACGGCAAAAATGCCTGTTATATGGAAATGGGGATTCTATTGCTTTTTGATCGTGTCCATTTTGGTGGTAGGCGTTTACAATAACCAGGAGTTTATATATTTTCAATTCTAGGATCGTGGCTAAGAGCAACATAAAAAAGGCTGGCGTTTTTATTGTCGTTGCACTGTGCGTTATTTATGCAGTGCAGTCGGGCATTGATGCCGGTTATCGGTCCAGGGTTATAAATAAATTTTCCCGGCTGTTTAAGCACCAGGTAGATCCCGGTATCATGATATTCGGTAGCTCTACCGCTTATTACCATTTTGATCCGCGCATTATAAAAAATGTTACCGGCGAGTCAGCTTATAACATGGGTTGGTACGGGGTGAATTTTGTTCAGTATAATGCGCTGGTTAATGAATACCTATCTTATGAAAAAAACTGCCATTGTATAGTTATCATCTGCGATATCCAGAACCTGGTAAACAATGAGCTCATTACACGGCCCGATCTGTTCCTTGCCTATCTCCGTAACGATTTTGTTTATCAGTCTTTGAAGGAAATAGAACCCCGTAAAATATTCCTGGCAAGATACCTTCCCGGCTATAAGCTTACATTGCTTAATAATTTCTTTTACAGGGACTTATTTTTTTGCCGTCCTGATGACCCCTCCCTCGAAGGATATGGCACACCCGGAACATCAAAGTGGAATAAAATAGATACCGCTAAACCTTTTAAGGCAAATTATGACGACAATATTTTAATGGAACTGCGGTTGTCCATTGAAAACATGAACAGGAAGGGTATAAAAGTAGTGCTGGTAATACCGCCTATATACCAGGAAGGTTATAAGCTGATCCAGAATATAGACGAAATCAAATCGAAATACAGGTCATTGGTTCAGAAAGATGTATTTTTTCTTGACTATACGAGTGATCCCATATGCAAGTCTATTGAATATTTTAACAATTACAGCCATTTGAATACGGAAGGAGCGGCTATATTCTCTACTAACTTTGCCACCGATCTGGTGAAAATAATGCATTGAGTACTTTATGCGGGAGATTGGCCTCAGTATACAGATTATATAACCCTCATTTTAAAAAATAAAAAACTATTTTCGCAACATGAAAAAAACATTGCTCATAACAGGCGGGGCGGGATTCATAGGCTCACACGTAGTAAGGCTTTTTGTCAATAAATACCCTGACTATAAGATCGTTAACCTCGATGCATTAACCTATGCAGGTAACCTTGAAAACCTGAAGGACATTGAAGGTGCTCCTAATTACAATTTTGTAAAGGCCGATATTACTGATGCGGCCGAGATACAAAGCCTGTTTGATGCCGATAACTTTGATGGTGTCATCCATCTCGCTGCAGAAAGCCATGTAGATCGTTCTATAACTGATCCTAATTCATTTATTAAGACAAATGTGATGGGCACCGCCAACCTGCTTAATGCCGCGCGCACAAGCTGGAAAGGCAAATTCGAAGGCAAACGTTTCTACCATGTTTCTACTGACGAAGTTTACGGTTCATTAGGTGCCGAAGGTTTCTTTCTCGAAACTACACCTTACGATCCGCAATCACCCTATTCCGCTTCTAAGGCGGCTTCCGATCATTTTGTGCGCGCCTATGGCAATACCTATGATCTGCCATTTGTTATCACTAACTGTTCTAATAACTACGGCCCAAACCACTTCCCTGAAAAACTCATACCGTTATTCATCAACAACATCTGCAATAATAAACCATTGCCGGTATATGGTGATGGCAAGTACACCCGCGACTGGCTTTATGTAGTAGATCACGCCCGTGCCATCGATATGGTTTTCCATAATGGCAGAAATGGTGAGACCTATAATATCGGCGGCTTCAACGAGTGGCAGAATATTGAGCTCGTTAAATTGTTGTGTAAAGAAATGGATGAAAAGCTAGGTCGCAAACCAGGCGAATCTGAAAAGCTGATCACATACATCAAAGACCGCCCCGGCCACGACCGCCGCTATGCAATTGATGCCAATAAGATCAATAAAGAACTCGGCTGGTATCCTTCCGTGACTTTCGAAGAAGGCCTTAGCAAAACCATAGACTGGTACCTTGCCAATGAAGAATGGCTTAATCATGTTACATCAGGAGATTACCAGAAATATTATCAGAAACAATACGCTTCTAACCAATAATTTATGAAAGGAATTATTCTGGCCGGAGGCTCCGGTACACGTTTGTATCCGCTCACTATTGCTGTGAGCAAGCAGCTTATGCCTGTATACGACAAGCCGATGATATACTATCCGCTGTCCACACTTATGCTGGCAGGCATCAACGAGATACTCATTATCACTACCCCCGAAGACCAGCCCGCATTTAAAAAACTGCTGGGCGATGGCAGCAACATAGGTTGCCGCTTCGAGTATGTGATACAGCCCCGCCCGGAGGGCCTGGCACAAGCCTTTATTCTCGGTGCCGACTTTATTGGCAAAGATCCAGCCGCACTCGTACTTGGTGACAACATTTTCTATGGCTCCGGCATGGGCACTTTATTAAAAAATAAAGTAGACCCCGATGGCGCTGTTGTATTCGCCTACCAGGTACACGATCCCGAGCGATATGGTGTGGTTGAATTTGACAAAAGTAATCGCGTACTCAGCATTGAGGAAAAGCCACAAAAGCCCAAATCCAACTATGCGGTTCCCGGCTTGTACTTTTACGACAATGATGTTGTCGCTATTGCAAAAGCCATAAAACCATCGCACCGTGGCGAACTCGAAATTACAGATGTAAACAGGGTTTACCTTGAAAAAGGCAAGCTGGAAGTGGGTGTCCTCGACCGTGGCACCGCCTGGCTCGACACCGGCACTTTCGATTCTCTTATCGAAGCCGGCGAGTTTATCGAGGTCATCGAAAAACGCCAGGGCCTTAAGATCGGCTGCATCGAAGAGATCGCCTACCGCAACGGCTGGATCGGCGACGAGCAAATGGAAAAACTTTCTGCTCTTTACTTCAAAAGCGGCTATGGCGTCTACCTCAAAAAAATGATCGGTACTATCTGATACAAAAATGTCCCACACCTTCATGGCGTGGGACATCTATTTTAAATAATACAGGATTACTTCGCGTTTACGCGCTTCTCCACAGCCTCACACATTTCACCCACATTCTTCCAGCTGTTTATTTCTGCACTGTTGAAACGGAGCTTATATTTTTTCTCTATCGCTACGATCAGTTGAATGTGCGTCAGAGAATCCCACTCTTCTATATCCTTTGCAGTAGTTGCTCTTTCTAGTTTTATATCGTCATTATCCAGTACGTCTATAAAAATATCATTTACGTCTTTCAGGATCGTGTTAAAGTCCATATTGCTTGCTATTGTGTTTTCTGTTGTTAGCTCTGCAAGTTAATTCAAAAAATGCAACCATTGATAGCTTATAGCACTACTCTATCTTGGTGAATTTTTGGTTTTTCAGCAGCCTGTTGTGCTCATCATATATTTTGATAAGGTACACCCCACCCGGAAGAGTGCCAACGTTGATATTCGCCATATTCTTGAATTCCATCACTATTTTTCCATCAGCGCTTATAACCGAAACATTCACATTTACCGGTGCATCAATATGAACCATTGATGTGCCGGGGTTAGGATAAACATTGATATCATCGTTGTTAGACAAATTACTTACCGCCGTGGTCACCGTATCTGCAAACGGATAAATAAATACTGCCGATGTATCTGTGCAGCCATTCCTGTCTGACACTGCGACTGTATACATACCCGGCATACTTAAATTCACCGGCAGCACCGCGCTGTTCGCACCGGTTATTGTCAGCGGTACTCCATTCAGGAACCACTGGTAACTTGTATAGCCGCCGGTAAACAGGTTTGGCCCGGTGCTGTCATATCCTATCACAGGGGATGGAGGTAAGATAATATCTGTTGAAGGTAATGCCAGGAAGCAGGTACCATTACCCAGTTCCACTACATAAACGCCTGGCAGCGTAGCCACATAATTACTTGCCACGGCCCCTGCTATCGGTGAGCCGTTAAGATACCATTGATAAGTGAGCCCTGAGCCTACCGTATTCACAACCAGGTTTTCAGGAAGACCGTGACAAAGTGTCAATGAGGTATCAGATGGCAATACAGCGCTCGCCGGCATCGGGTTGCCTATGGATATAGCATATACCGCCGAATTTAAACAACCGAAGACATTCGATACAGTATAAGAGATATTATCCGATCCAAATGCAACTCCTGTCACCCTCCCTGTGCTGCTTACGGTTGCTACAAAGGTATTGCTGCTACTCCATGTACCACCCACGGTAACATCGCTCAACTGCATCGTTATGCCCGCACATTCATTGATCGGGCCGGTAATTCCTGCAACCACTGGCAGCGGGTTCACTGTTTCGTTAGTGGTAACAAAAGTGGCGCATCCGTGTATATTAGTTACCGTATAAGTAATATCTACAGTGCCTGCTGAAACTCCTGTCATTAAACCTGTTACAGGATCTATCGTCGCGGTCCCTGTGCTGCCGCTTGTCCATACTCCTGTAAGTGTATCATCAGCCAGGGTAATGGATGAGTTGACACATACACTCGATGGCCCCGTGATCACATCCACGATCGGGAATGAATTAACCGTATCAGGTGTAGTAACAGCCGTAACACAACCAAAAACATCCGTAACCGTATAACTCATCGTTGTGATCCCAACTGTATTCCCGGTCACGAGACCTGTAGAGCCTATTGATGCAATAAGTGGAGACAAACTGCTCCATACGCCTCCGCCGGTTGTTTCTGTCAGCAATGCGGTCTGGCCCACGCACTCATTGGTCACACCTCCTATTGGCGCTACCACAGGCAATGCATTAACGGTGAATGCACTTACAGCACTGCACCCGGTAGATGTTTGCGTATAAGATATATTGGTCACTCCCGCAGATACCCCTGTTACTATCCCTAGTGTCATATCTATTGTTGCTATGCCGGGAAGGCTGCTGGTCCATGTACCGGGAGTGGTAAGGTCGCTCAATGTTGTTGATGAGTTCACGCACACATTGTTCGCGCCCAGTATAGCGCTTGGTAATGGTATCACCGTAACCGTCGTTGTAGCAGTTGAAGTAAACCCGTTGCCGTCTGTAATGGTAACAGTATAAGTGGTTGTTACTGTCGGGCTCGCAGTTACAGGTGTTCCTGTAGTCACAGAAAGGCTCCCTGCCGGTGCCCATGAATAAGTAAGTGTAGGATCGCCTGTTGATGTCAATGCCGCAATCGCTATCGGGTTGCCCGAGCAATCAGTAGTATTCGCAGTGCTGGTCACGGTAGGGCCGGCAGTAGATATACCTGTAAAAGCGCTCGTAATATTGGAAACACCCGTAGACGTCAATGTGTGCGTTACTGCATTCGTAGCTCCAAATTTTATCCATGGCAATGCACCGGTATATTCGCCCATCGACATATTCGCTTCTGTACCCACGACATCCGCAGGCACATATACCGCTGCAGTTACAGCATAGGTCGGGGTAGTAATACCTGAAGTTGCAACGTTCCAGTACCTGTTAATATAGCTCGTTACATTCGCATTGTTAGGGTGTTTTACAGTCGCAAGATTAACACCTGCATACGCACCGGCAGCATAAGTGCCTGCTGTGAAATTAAGTGTGATCGGCGTATAGTTTGGCCCTGCATCACCTACCGGGTATAAGAAAGAACCATTAGCTGTCCGTAGTTTTCTTACCTGCCCTGTACCGGTTGCCACGATCATATTAGCAGGAGAAAGCACACCGCCGATTGTTGTTGTCGCACTTAACACCAGGTTATTCGCCCCTATGGTCATCCTGCCGGAAGTAAGCGTAAGTGTCCCGTTCACATTCTCTGTATTCCCGAGAGTTACTCCCGTGGCGTTATTCAAAATAAAATTATTAAAAGTTGTGCTGAAGGTACCACCCAGCGTTTGCGCCGATGTACCATTCATTGTTACACTACCGGTACCTGCCGTAAATGCATTAGCTGCAGAGTTGTTCATCCAGTTACCGGAAAGAGATATATTAAAGTTGCCCGAGGCCAGCGTACCGGCTGTAATTGTTATGTTGCCAAATGTAGCTAGTACCGGTAATGTCTTCGTGTTCTGTAGTGTTATCGTTCTGCCCGTTTTATTTACGGTTACATTACCATTAAATGCTGCGGGGAATTCAAAACCGGTAGTCACATTTGCGTTATTGCCCAGGTTCATATAAGTCAGGTTTACCCCGCTATAAGTTGCCGGAGTCCCTGTTAGGGTTCCATTATCGCGGTTCAAATTGGATCCCGATTGCATGCTCAGGTTAGCACCGTTTGCAAATACACCGTTTTCCAGGTTTAATGTTGCGCCCGATGCAAATGAGGTTGCCTGCGTAAGAGCTGCTCCCGCGGCAACATTAATGGTTACAGACCCACCCGATAGCATCGCGGTTGGCAAGCCGGTGCCGGTTACCTGCGCAGCTGCAGCATTATAGATATAATTGGCACCGCCATTAAATGTTCTTGCAGTAGTGGTCCTTACCGCCCCCGTAAGTGTACCAACCGCTGCGGTGATACCTGCCGTATTTGCATTGGCAAGCGTACACCCTGATGCCAGGTTGAAAGATCCGGCACCACTGATAAGCCCTGTATTCCCTATGGTTACCGTAGCATTGGTTGTCACTGCAAATGTATTTGCCGCGTTCATAGAAACACCGCTGGTGGCACTGGTATTGTTGATCGTTACATTGGTACCGGCGCCTGTCACAGTGAAATTATTCCTTGAATATTGTCCTGCAGTACCGGATGTAACCATCACGTGAATATTCGCCTCATCTGCTGTTGTAAACACCGCACCGGCAGTTGTTGTAGCCGCAAGCATGGTTATATTGTCAACAGCGAAGGTGTTGGCTGCAGTTCTCGCATATCCGTATATCCGTATGTACAATGTTGCAACGTTATTACATGCTGCCGGTAGTACAACATTTGCTGTTGCCCACGTATTGGCCACCGGCACACCCATAGTGCTGGTACCCGGAGTGGTAACCGATGCTACAAAGTTCCAGGTGGTACCGTTTGTGCTATACAGCACACCATATCTCGGATTTGTGGCACTGGCCCGGTAATCAAAGGTCATTGTCAGTGTCGACAGCCCGGTAGTGGTCATATTAAACTGCCAGTAGGTAGTAGCCGCAGTTGTAGGGTCCGCCACTACGTTCGACATGTTGCCATTTGCAAATAATGCCAGGCCCGCTGCACCGGCATGTAATGCCGCACCGGCACCGGCAGTTGTTGCGAGGGCGCCGATACCGGTGGCAGTAATAGCAGAGCCGGCCCCTGTGCTTATCTGGTCAGTAACCGTATATGCCGCTGCTGTATGCGCTGCATTTTCCGCACTCCAGTACGCCACAGGAATCTGTGCAAAACCCGGTACACTCAAACAAAAAGAAACGAGTAGTAAACATATTTTCTTCATAGACCTTGTTTTAAATGGCTTTTAATATTTTTCAATAAAGAATAAACGCTCGTGGTGTAGGATAGGTGAAAAATTACATATTTTTTTTCAAAAAAAGAATTTATTGAATTATTTATGAGAAAAATCATCTGTAATAAACAAAAAAGCTACCCGTTTTGGGTAGCTTTTTACAAAAAAGAGCGTTTTCTTAATTCATTTTAGCAAATTTATCGGTCCTCAACAGCGTACTGTTTTCATCATACACCATGATGATGTAAAGTCCGTTGGCAAGTTGGGATACGTCTACACTGGTAGCTTGCTTTTGTGTTATTATCACTTTGCCATCCGGACTGATGATAGTTACGTCCACGACCACAGGCGCATCTATCTTCAGCACCAGTGTCGCCGGGTTTGGATATATCTTCACATCTGTGATAACAGGGGTATTGCTTACTGCAGTACCTCCACCGCCACCACCGCCGCCACTGCCACCCGTAACTGTGTACGGAGCTGATGCCACATAACATCCGTTCGCATCAGATACTACCACTTTATAAGAGCCTGCACCGGTAGGAGTGAACAAACTTGAATTTGCACCCGTTACAGGTACACCATCCTTATACCATTGGTAAGTAGAGTAAGTGCTGGTGTATAGATAATTACCTGCGCTGTTGTACCCGATCATCGGGTGTGGTGGCATTGCAATATTTGTTGTCAGTGTTTCGCTGCAGGTTCCATTGTTTATGGTTATCCCTATCGTTCCGGTAGTATCAGCAACATAGCTGCTGTTTGTTGCGCCGGCTATATCATTACCGTTTACAGACCACTGGAAGGTCAGGCCACTGCCTGATGTCGATAAAAGCATGTTTATAGGTGTGCCGTTGCAAAGTGTTGCATTGCTTGGCGATAAAGTACTTGCGGGCATTGCATTTCCAACTGTAATGTTCTGGAGCGCAGAGCCCGAGCAACCGAATCCGTTGGTTTCTGTGTAAGATATGTTCGCAACACCAAATGCTATCCCCGTCACTGAGCCTGTTGCATCCACTGAGGCTATCGTGTTGTCGCTGCTGCTCCATACACCACCGGCGTCAGGATCGCTTAATGTTATCATAAGCCCTGTACATACACTCGCGGGGCCGTTTATCATGCTCACGGATGGCGATGGATTAACAGTTTCATTCGTTGACACAGAAGTAACACAACCTGCAAGGCTGGTTACAGTGTAGGTGATGTCCACCGCACCTGCCATCACACCTGTTATCGAGCCTGTTGTTGGATCTATTGTTGCTATGGTGATATCGCCGCTCATCCATACACCGCCGGAAGTGCTGTTCGTAAGCAGCGTAGGCGTGCCTATACAAACACTTGTTGGTCCGCCTATAGCGCCCACTACCGGTAATGCATTTACCGTATCCGGAGTTGTTGCTGCAGTAACACAACCAAAGCCATTGGTAACGCTATAAGATATTGTTACGATTCCCGCTGCTACTCCCATCACATTACCACTTGCATCTATCGCTGCTATTGTACCGTCTGTACTGCTCCATACCCCTGCAGCTGTTACATCAGATAATGTCTGCCCGAAACCAACACACTCATTGGTAATACCTGTTATCGCTGCAACAACAGGTGTTGGGTTAATAACTACCGGTACCGTTGTGGCACAGGTAGTAGGCAATGTATAAGTAATGGTTGTTACACCTGCGCCTACTCCGTTCATAATGCCGGATGAAAAACCAATAGTTGCGATCGTACCATCGTTGCTGCTCCAGGTACCACCCGCATCAGCATCGGATAATGTGGTTGATGTATTCACACATATAGAAGTAGTGCCCATTATCGCACTTGGCAGTGGGTTGACAATGATTGTTGCACTGCTTGTCATCAGGCTCTGGCAGAAAGTAGTCGTATTGGTAGCTACTACTAAATAATTACCCCCAGCCGCATAAATACCAAAATCAAGTACGCCGCCAGTACCTGGGAATGGCACCCATACTGGTGAGCCATCCCTGTATAGCTGGTAGTTGATGCCCACATCCGACCAGCTAAGACCAATATGCACACCGGGATCACCGGCACAAATTGTACCGCCACCGGTCACTGTATATGCCGTTGGTAATGGATTAATAGTTACGGCAATGCTGCCGGCCATATTATTAGTGCATCCGGTAACTGTGTTAGTGGCTATCGAAGTAAATGGCCCTGCACCTGTTTGCAGCCCAAAGTCTAATGCGCTGCCTGTTCCGCCAAGAGGGCTGCCTGCTGTTGATGCTCCGTTATATAATTGGTAAGTGATACCTCCGTCAGAACCATCGAGACCTATATGAACACCTGTACCGCCCGCGCAGTATGCACCACCGCCGGTCATATTGTGAACCGCTGGCAATGGATTGACAGAAACGGTTGCACTTCCAGCCATATTATTGGGGCAGAAAGTAGTGCCGTCTGTGGCCAGAACTGTATATACACCGGCTGTAAGTTGTGGCCCGAAATCGAGCGCACTGCCTGTTCCCGGCATTGAAGCGCCTGCCATGAAAGCGCCGTCATACAACTGGTAGTTCACGCCGCTTGTCGAGCCGCTGAGGCCGACATGCACCGCCGGAGTGCCAAAACAAAATGCACCACCGCCGGTCACAGTAAACACCGCTGGCAACGGATTGGTTGTGATCGTAGCACTGCCCGCCATACCGCTTGTACAGAAAGTTGAAGCATCCGTGGCCAGCACAGTATAGGTGCCTACAGCGGTATGAAAACCGAGGTCTGTTGGGAGCGCGCCTGTTCCCGGAATCGGAGCCCCTGTTGGGAAAGAGCCAACGTACAATTGGTAATTAACGCCAACATCCGAACCCGAAAGTGCAAGATCAATACCTGTACCACCTACGCAATAGGCGCCACCCGGAGAAATAGTGTAGACATTTGGCAGCGGGTAAACGCTAACAACAGCTATGCCGCTCATAAAAGTTGTACAAAAAGTTGAGCCATTTGTTGCAAGTACTGTATAATTACCGCCGGCTGTTTGTAATCCATAATCGAGTGCAAGGCCGGTGCCGGGTAAGATGATGCCTGTTGCCACCCCGTTATAGTATAATTCATAAGTGAAGCCCGCTGCAGAGCCGCTAAGACCCACATGCATACCTAAGCCTCCGGAACAATATCCGCCGCCGCCGGTCATGTTAAAAACAGCAGGTAGTGGAAGGATGGTAACTGCTGCACTGCCTTCTGTGCTCCAGCAGGTACCTAACTCCGCTCTGAAATAATAAGTCCCGGTTGAAATAACAGTTTGTGGCGTTCCTCCCAGTGCAGTTGATGTGCCTCCTGAAGTGGTGCCCTGGAAGTATATTGTGCCGCTGCCGCCATTGGCTGCAGTTAACATTGCTGAGCCGCAACTAGGCCCGCCACCGCTTACTATCACAGGATTAGGTACCGGGTTAACGGTCATCGTGATCATATTTGAAGTCGCAGTAGGTGAAGAAAGGCACATACCCGCACTAGGCGTCATGATACAGTTAACCGCATCTCCATTAACAAGCGTGCTGGTTGAATAAAAATCTCCGCTGCCAACAAAAAATCCGTTAACAAACCACTGGTAAGTAGGTGTAGCACCACCGTTCACAGGCGTTGGGGTAAACGTAACAGGACTGCCTGCACAGCTTGTTGAAGAAGGAGAAACAGCAATAGTAACTGATGGAGTAACGGCCGGAGCTATGGAAAGACTACCAAAATTAGTACCGGCTGCGCCTGTTGTAATACCGGGAATACCAAGGTCTGAAGATACATAAATATTGCCCGGCGCAGATAATGCAGAGGTTGCCTGTATTTGCAGATTAGCTATTGTAATTACATCAATGAAAGAAGTACCTGAACTGTTGAAATTAATTGTAAGACTTGCCGCGGTAACAGTGATAACACCAATACTTACATCCCCGCCTGAAGCGTTAACAGTAGGAATTGCAACAATGAACAGCCATCCTGCCGGGGGAGTAAGCGTAAGTGAGCTTGGCCCCACAGGAAAGTCATTAGCTAAACCCTCTCTTATCGTTATTGTACCGAGAGTAGTAGGCGATGTGGCTACATTACTACAAATGTTTGTACCTCCACTGGCAGGCGTCACAATAACCGCTGCCTGTCCTTTATTGCTTATTATGCAAAGCAATAAAGCAGCGAAAATAATTTTTATTGCTCCACTGCGTTTGCAGTTGTCTATAAAAGCAGATGTAAGTAAAAGTACTTTGTTCATACGTATGTTTTTAATGCCTGGTTAATGGTTTAATTAAAGCAATAAACCCCGTTGCTTAA
This sequence comes from uncultured Bacteroidota bacterium, assembly GCA_903821975.1. GTDB lineage: Bacteria > Bacteroidota > Bacteroidia > Chitinophagales > Chitinophagaceae > Nemorincola. The sequence goes on along the minus strand of CAIJNJ010000247.1, from coordinate 2,473 downwards.
AGCACCGGAATTAATTATCTTTAATTGGACAGGAAAAATAAGATATTTTTTATTAAAATTAATGACTCGCTACCAAATTGCTAAAATATATTTAACGAATTAAGTAAAAATATAATTGCAAAAAATATAAATTTTTAAATGGGTGATAAAACCAAGGTACTGGTGGACTCGAATTTCATCCGAATTCCAAACAAATGATAAACCGGAACCAATTCCCAATTCTAAATATCAACCCGGTATCCGGGCTATGTACTTGGCCATTTCCTTCACCTGCTCTGCAACCTGCGGATTGGTTGCTTTACACGCCTTTGCCTTGTTGAAGTAGATCTTCGCATTTCTGAAGTCCCTGCGTTGTATGCATATGCTCGATAATTGGAGATAAGCTGTTGCTTCATTGTCTTTGTCCGGAAGTCCTATTTTTACTGCCTTGCGCAGGTGTTCATATGCCTCCTTGGTGTTGCCTTTTTTCTGTGCTATAGCGCCCAGTTGCAGGTATGCCGTGCCCTCATATTCCTTTTCGGGCATCCCGGTTTCCAGCCCTTTTCTCAACTGCGCTTCCGCCTGGTCCAGGTCCTCGCCTATTGTAGAGAAGTTCGCCTGTAGCATATAATATGAAGAGCGGATAGGCTTATACAGCAGGTTGGGTAATTTTACACGGTCTATCAGTTTTTTTGCACCTTCCATATCACCGCTCTCCATATAGCCTTGTATCAGTGTCATTGGCCCTACCAGGAAGTAAGCAACGATCATAAGTATAGCCACCAGGAAAGGTATCCATGCTATCCACCAGGTTACTTTAAAACCTAATAAAAAGCCTAGCAATATCAAACCTATGGCGATCGGGATACGATAAAAAACAAGTATTTTTCTGAAATTCATAATGCAATTTGGGGGGCAAATATACCCTATTTAAAGCATTTTAAAATTATCAATCAGATTATACAATTTTAAGTATCGGCTTGAACTGGCGCAGGTCTGTAGTCCTTAACCCAACATGCACTGGCACGGGTCTGTAGCAAAGCGCCCTGCGTAGTTGACCCGTGTCCAAATAATTTAACCAGTTTGCAACTGGTTTTATGTCTGAAAGCAGCTAATCAACTATCTTTGTTCACTCACTTTTGGGTTTTGACCTTTAACTTTTGACTTTTTTGAAACTCCACATCCTCGCCATAGCCGCCCACCCCGATGATATCGAACTTAGTTGTGGCGGTACACTTATCAAGCACGCCCGTGCCGGCCAGACGGTAGGTATCATTGATCTCACCCGTGGCGAGCTCGGCACCCGTGGCTCTGCTGCTACCCGTGACCAGGAAGCAGCAGCAGCAGCTAAAATAATGGGAGTGAGCGTACGTGCAAACGCAGGCATGGCAGACGGCTTTTTCGCGAACAATGAGGAAAATCAGCGAAAACTCATAAAATATATACGCCATTACCGGCCTGAGATCGTTATAGCTAATGCCCTCAACGACCGCCACCCCGACCATGGCCGTGGCGGCAAGCTCATCGCAGATGCCTGTTTCTATTCAGGCCTTAAAAAGATAGAAACGGAGTGGGAAGGCAAAAAACAGGATGCATGGCGCCCCAAACGGGTCTACCATATGCAGCAGGACCGCCATTATGAGCCCACATTCATCGTCGATATATCCGATGCTTTTGAGCAGAAAATGGAAGCAATTCGCTGCTATAAAAGCCAGTTTCACGATCCCGCTTCCGGCGAGCCGGTTACTTATATTGCCACTGAGGGTTTTCTCAATAATATAATCTATCGCGAATCCCTGTTCGGGAAACGTATCGGCACCCAATACGGCGAGGGCTTTTATATGGAAAATACCCCCGGCATTAGCGATCTGGACAGCCTTTTACTGCCCGAATTACCTTAAGTATTGCCATGGTCACACATTTTTTACTTTTTATTTTTTATTTTTAATTTTTCATCTTACCTTTGCAGTCCTAAAAAAAATAAATCATGGCTCGCGTTTGTCAGGTAACAGGTAGAAAACCAGTAGTTGGCCACAAGGTATCATTTTCTAACAAGAAGAAGCTGCGCCGCTTTCTGCCCAATTTGCAGACCAAGCGCTTTTTCCTTGCAGAAGAAGACAAGTGGATCACTTTAAAATTGTCTACTGATGCTATCCGTACTATTAATAAGAATGGATTGCTCACAGTAGTAAAAGAGCTTCGTGCTAAAGGAGTAACAATATAATTCTAAGTAAAGTATTAAATAATTAAGCAATGGCTAAAAAAGGAAACCGCGTTCAGGTAATAATGGAATGCACCGAGCATAAAACTAGCGGAATGCCCGGTACCAGCCGTTACATAACAACGAAGAACAAGAAAACCACGACAGAGCGTCTGGAGTTAAAGAAATATAACCCCATCCTGAAGCGTGTAACGACTCACAAAGAAATCAAGTAATCTTTTAAAATAACTAAGCGATGGCAAAAGCAGCTAAAACCGCGATAAAGAAAGACCC
>CAIJNJ010000246.1 GCA_903821975.1 uncultured Bacteroidota bacterium | reverse complement strand
GTCAAAAGTTAAAAGTCAAAACCCAAAAGTTTACTCTTTTATAAAGTTAAGAATATTAAATAGTCATTTCTCAAATTTCCAAATTCTCAAATTAGCTCCCTGCTGTACCGGCTTTCCAGCACTTCTTTCAGTTTTTGCCGGGCCCTGAACAGCTTTACTTTTACATTACTTGTTGTTAACCCCATGATCATACCTATTTCTTCAACTGATTGTTCTGCCTGGTAGAATAGGGTAAGTATCTGGGCCTCGCTTTCCGGCAGATATTTCAATGCTTTTTCGAGCAGTTGTTTCTGTGTTCTCTGGTCCATGCTTTCAGATGGTTTTTCAGAATTGCTGCCATCTGATATAGATACCATCTTTTCCTCTTCCAGGAAGATAGTTTCATCTTTTCTTTTTCTTAAATGTGAGAGGCAGGTGGTATTGACAATAGTATATAGCCATGTGCTAAACTTGCAATTGCCCTTAAAATCGGCCAGGTACTTATATGCTTTTACAAATACATCCTGCGCCAGTTCTTCAGCCATTTCCCTGTTATTTACATAGCGCATGGCAAGGGTAAATACATATTGCTGGTAACGGTTCACAAGAGTGGCATAAGCAGCTTGCTGGCCCTGCAATATCAATTGAATTACCGCAATGTCATCTAATTCAGCAGGCATTTGTACTATTAAGACGCATAAATCGCAATAATGGTTACAGGTATTATTTTTTATTTTTAGAAAAATACTTTAAAAAATCTGTAACCTCGTATTTAAACAGGTAGTCTTAGATGTAATGGTTTCAATTTGCGACCGATTTTTAACTCTTAAACTTACAATTATGATAGGCGATTTAATCCCAATGGTAGTAATGACAGGTATGTTTGCCATGATATTTGGTATTACCTATATCCGCAGCCGTGAAAATATGGCTATGATAGAAAAAGGACTTAACCCGCGCCTGCAGAAATCGACACCAAAGCCATTTATTAACCTAAAATATGGCTTATTGTTACTTGGTGCCGGTATAGGCCTATTGGCTGCATACTTTATTGACATCAATCTAAGTCATAAGGCAATAACACCTGACGGACAGGTATATGATAAAGACAACCCAGCTATCTATTTTGCACTTATTGCCATAGGTGGTGGCTTGGGCCTGGTTATTTCCTATACTATTGAAAAAAAGTGGCTGGATAAAAATAAGGAAGGATAATTTATAGTTTTTGTGCAAGAAAATAGCCTGCCGATATACGGTAGGCTATTTCTTTTCTATCCAGTCGTCGGTAAAATGGCGTTGTTGCTTTTCCTGAGCGAATTTATCAGCATTGTATTCATTCGACTTATTCCGGGGTATGGATAAACTCTTCCATTCATCCTTGCTCAGGAGTTTTGAAATGTATACGATCTGTCCTACATGATAAGAGTAGTGAGCTATTTGACGGTTGATTGCTTCTAACACAGTATGTCCTTCATTGCGTATATAGATGATCCTTTCGAGGTCTGCATCAGTAATGCTGTTCAGTGCATTAAACAGGCATTGCCAGCCTTCGTCCCATTTTTGCATGAGCTCTGAGCGAACAAATTTCTCATGCACAAATTCATCATCCCGTTTGCGCCATGGCTTTTCACCATCAGTTGAGAGGAAATCGGTCCAGCGGCTGAGCATATTTCCCCATAAGTGTTTTACTATAGTATTGATACTGTTGCTATCGTCATTGGCATGCCAGCAAAGATCTTTTTCTTCGATCTGTGCCATTGCTTTTTCGCCAAGTTGCTTGTACATCATGAACTGGCGTTTCGCGCTATCTAGGTACTGTATCATAACCCCCAAACCCCTAAAGGGGCCTCCTCTTTTTTTTGTTAGTGAAATATTGCTTTTTTTTGCTCAATGTTTTTTGATAATGTCAAATTCCTGGTTCCCCTTTAGGGGTCAGGGGTATAAATATTCGGCCGGGTTATTTCCATGATACGTTCAGGGTTCTTACAGTTGGTGAAACCGTATTTTTTATACAATTCCTGTGCATCCCGGGTGGCAAGCATAATACGGCGTAATCCTTTTACCCAATCCAGATCAAATAGTACGTCCATCATTTTTTTGCTGATACCTTTTCCCCTGTGTGCCTGCTGCACGTATACATCTGCCAGGTACGCAAAAGTTGCATAGTCGGTTATAAGCCGTGCATAGGCAATTTGTTTTCCGTCAATGAGGGCACCTATACAAAATGAATTATCGAATGAGCTTTTAAACAGCTCAAATGGAATACCCTTGCACCAATATGCCTCTACTGAAAGCCAGTCATAGATATCATTGACTTTCATTTCTGTTTTATCAGTAGTAAGGGTGTAGCCTTTATAATCTATGCACATGTGCTGCATATTAGATGATATAGTTCCACTTATTAGTATCTGCAGTCACCCCTTTACGGATATTGAACAGTTCTTTCTGAAGCTGGTACATCATAGCATCAGGCTCTATGTAGCATTTATATTCTTTATGGCCTATAGCTATGATCTCTATAGGCGCTACTACGGCGGCAGTGCCTGCGCCGAAAGCCTCTACTCGCTTACCGGCTTCGAAAGCACGTATCAACTCTTCGTAGCTTATTTGCCGCTCTTCCACAGTTATCCCTTTTGCTGCTGCAATGGTGAGCAATGAATCGCGGGTGACTCCATCCAGTATAGTGCCTGAAAGTTGTGGCGTGACCAGCACATTGTCAATGAAGAACATTGCATTCATTGTGCCGGATTCTTCGATGAATTCATTATGCACACTGTCTGTCCATAATACCTGGTCGTAACCTGCCTCGCGGGCGAGTTGGGTAGGATAGAAAGCGCCGCCATAGTTGCCGCCACATTTTGCATTGCCTGTACCACCTTCGGCAGCACGGACAAAATTGGTCTCAACTTTTACTTTCAATGGCTTTGCATAATACTGGAATGCCGGAGAACATACCACCATGAACAGGTATTCCTCAGACACTTTTACACCGATACGGTCTTCCGTAGCAATCATAAAAGGACGTACATAGAGCGAACCATCTGCTTCCCTCGGTACCCAATCTCCATCGAGTTGAACAAGTTGATGTATGGCATTGGTGAAAAGTTTTTGGGGCACGGGTGGCATGCACATTCTGTGCAGGGACTTTATAAAACGCTCATAATGCTTGTCCATGCGGAAAATGTTGATATGGCCATCTTCCGTCATAAACGCCTTCATGCCTTCAAACACAGTTTGCCCATAATGCAGGCAAAGCGCCAGTGGGCTAAGCGTAAGGTCATGAAACGGCACTACCTGGGCGTTATGCCATTCGCCGTTCTTGTATTCGGCAATGAACATATGCTCAGTAGGTATCTTACCGAAAGGTAACGACTTGGTGTCTGTAACTTTCCTTTCGGCCTGTGACTTAATTGAAATAGTGTGTTCCATACAATTTCAGTTTTAGATTGTTTATGATTCAGCCGGCATATTTTCTGGAAAAGCTGCGGCCATTTTAGAATTCTCTTTGTCTGTTTTATGTTGTTGCCTGTATCCCTTGTTTACGAGGTACACGCTTACTGCAATAGTGATGAAGGCAAGGCCGGTGTTAATATTCAGGTCTTCATTCAGTACCAGGTAGCCTACGATAACAGCAATAAGCGGGTTGATGTAAGCATATATTGTAGCAATACCTACAGGCAGTTCACTTAACGCATACATATAAGCGGCATAAGCAAGTACCGAGCCAAATACAATAAGATATATCAGCGCTTCAATACCTTCTTTATTCCACAACTGGAACCCCTGGTAGTTGTCTATTACCGGGCTTAGCATGAACATAAATATGCCGCCAAAAAATAACTGCAAGCCGGAATTAAAAAACGGATTAACGGCGTCTACGTGTTTCTTATTAATTGTGCTTCCCATAGCCCATGAAGCGGTAGCTAACAAGATAGACAACATACCTCCGAGGTACTTTGGGTTAGTAATGCCTGCCAGGTTATGGTTGAAAATGAGTGCTACACCGCAAACACCCAATACGAGGCCGATGCCGATTGTAATATTGAAACGGTCACGTTTGGAAGAAAACAGGTTAAATAATACGGCAAATAAAGGCATCATAGAGCAGAGCAATGCCGCGATGCCACTGTCGATATACTTCTCACCCCATGTTACACAGCCATTACCCAGTGTGAGCATGAGGAAGCCTACAAGCATCTGGCGCAGGATATTGTTCCTGGTGAGCTCTCTTTTCCTGCTCACCAGCAGTGCAATAAGCATCAGCACAAGCCCAGCAATTGTTTGCCTTATCCCGGCAAATAAAAAAGCGGGGTAGTGCATTACCCCAACTCTTATTGCCATGTATGTGGTTCCCCAAACTATACAAACAAATATGAGGGCTATATATGCTTTTGTGTTTGTTTTCATATTACACCACAAAATTGTAATAAATTTTTATAACAAAACAGATACAATTTTCATAATTTTGACCATAACAGTTTTTTTATGAAAACGATAATCAAGGGCAAAAGTGAACATCTGTACCTGCGAATTGCTGAGACGTTTGAGCAACAGATCATGGACCAGGTGTTGAAAATAGGAGATAAGCTGCCATCTGTGCGCATGCTTAGTAAGGACCACGGGATCAGTGTCAGCACTATACTACAGGCCTACTACCATCTTGAAGGGAAGGCCCTTATTGAGTCACGTCCACAGTCGGGTTATTATGTTCGTTTCAATCCTTCACGTTTTCCGCAGCGCATAGAAAAGAGCGACCCGCCACAGATGGTTAAGACCAAGAATGTGGAGGCAATTATAGGAGAGGTGTATGATAATTTTTCGATGCCGGGAGTGATGCCTTTTTCTTTAAGCGTGCCGGCAGCCGAGATATTGCCGCTTGCGAAGCTGAATAAGTCTATGATGCAGGCGCTACGAGATCTGCCGGGCAATGGTACCTCATACGAACAAATACAGGGAAATGACTTGTTGCGCAGGCAAGTGGCGCGATGGTCTATTCATTGGGGCGGACATTTACAGGCAGATGATATCGTAACAACAGCGGGATGTATGAACGCGATCTCGTACTGCCTGATGGCAATAACAAAGCCGGGGGATATGATAGCTGTAGAGAGCCCGGTGTATTTTGGCATGCTGCGGTTTGCGCAGAGTATAGGACTGAAGGTGCTGGAGCTTCCTACAGATCCGGATACAGGCGTTGATCCGGATGATGTGAAGAGGGCTTTGCAGAAATATCCGATTAAAGCTTGTTTTTTTGTTACCAATTTCAGTAACCCGCTGGGGTATTGTATGCCTGATGAGCAAAAAGAAACCCTGGTTAAAATTCTTTCGAGGAATGGTGTTCCGCTGATAGAAGATGATCTTTACGGAGATGTATATTTTGGCAAAACGAGACCTAAATCGTGCAAAAGCTTTGATGAAGAAGGCAATGTACTTTGGTGCAGCTCGATATCAAAAACATTAGCCCCGGGATACCGTGTAGGGTGGGTGGCCCCAGGCAAGTATATGGATAAAATAAAGAGCCTGAAACTCTACCACAGCATTACCAGCGCGACTGCACAGCAGGCTGCTATAGCCAGCTTTCTCGCAACGGGCCGTTATGAGCATCACTTACGGAAGCTTAGACAAACCCTTCATGCAAACAGCCTGCAATTTATGCGCGCGCTTGGAGAATATTTCCCAGGCGGGATCAAATTGTCTCCTCCTAAAGGTGGGTTTATTTTATGGGTTGAGCTGGATAAAAAAATAGATACGTACCAACTATACCAGGAGGCGATGCATCATAAGATCAGCATAGCTCCGGGCACTATGTTTACGTTGCAGGAACGTTACCAGAATTGTATGCGATTAAGCTATGGTATGCAGTGGACGCCGGAGGTAGACAGGGCTTTAAAAAAGCTGGGAAACCTGGTAAAAGGAATGATGTAATCGCATGTATATATTATTTTTATAGTTGACTAAAAGTAAATGTTACACATTAGATAATATTATTTGTTTCGATTGTTTAAATGTTATATTTTGTGAATTATTTATATCGGCTATTTATAGCATTTACAATCTGTCATGAAAAAAGCATTTACTCTTGTTTTTTTTGTGCTTGCAAGTTTCAGTTTACAAGCACAATATAATACACCACAAAATTATAACTGGGCGTTTGGTACAAGGGCTGGTGTTAGTTTTAGCACAGGGTCACCTGTCAACACTTCTTCTAATCTTGATCAATATGAAGGCTCCGCGTCTGTGAGTAATCCAACCACGGGAGCATTGCAATTTTATACAGATGGCACAAATATCTGGAACAGCACCGGTGCTATCATGTCCGGATCTGCAGCAGGACTGACTCCTTACAGCACGTGGAGTACTACCCAGGCTGCACTAATAGTACCCGTACTTACCAATTCTAACCAATACTATGTATTTGCGATAGAAGAAGCCGAAGATTATCTAACCGGAGATGCGGGCGCTATGCGCATGTACTATTGCATTGTAGATATGACTTTGGCAGGCGGGCTTGGCAATGTCGTTCCGGGAACGCTTGGCACATTTTTCGCCGCCCCTGTGGGAGAAAAAATGATCACAGTTCCCGGTAATAATTGTGACTTGTGGCTAATCAACCACGCGCGCGGCAGTAAAAATTTCTATGCATATAACCTGCCGTCAACGGGTGGTATCAGTTCGGTGCCCGTTGTGTCTACTCTTGGCAACATGACCGGTGGCTTTTCGTACGGTATAGGCGTGCTGAAAAGCTCACCAAACAGGCTTCACCTGGTAACTCAGAACTGGAATGACCCTGGAATCACCGGTATCAGCGGGGCAGGATTGAACGGAACCGAATTATACGATTTTGACCCGAACACCGGGATAGTTTCAAATTGCAGGTTGTTGGATTCGCTCAAGGAGCAGTACGGTGCGGAGTTTTCGCCAGACAATACCAAGTTGTACACTATGGAGGACGATCCTGCAGCGGGTGTTACGCGCATATGCCAATACGATATTACAGGTGCTACAGCCGCAGCCATCAGGGCTACAAAGTATACGGTTGTATCTGATCCATCGGAGCCATATACAGATCTGAAACTGGCCAGGAACAATAAAATTTACATGGGCTCATTGAACATGCTTCCTGCATCGTATTTAAGTGTTATCAACAATCCCAATGTTTCAGGTGCCGGATGCGGATATGCAGCCAATGTGGTAACGTTATCTACAGTGGGTTACAGGTATGCGCAGGAAGGTATGCCAAACGTTGTTCAGAATGTGGTGCATGATACCACATTTGAACATCACGATACAAGTGTATGTGTCATTGCAACAACCGGTATTCTGCTTCATGCACCTACGGGTACGTCTTATTACTGGTATGATGGCACAACCCTCGCGACACACTCTGCAATCGGTGCAGGTAATTACTGGGTAAATGTTTCGACTGCGTGCAGTGTGATCAGTGATACTTTTAAAGTAACAGTAGGCACAACGCCGATATTGGGAACCCTCACTTTATGTCCCGGCGGCACCACATCATTAAGCAACGTAACTACCGGTGGTACATGGAGCAGCAGCACCACATCTGTAGCAACAGTAGGAAGTTCCGGAATAGTGAACGGCGTGTCGCCGGGTACTGCAACGATTTCCTATACCACCGGCGGATCACTCGGGATCTCCGGATGCACATCGACTGTTGTTGTGACAGTGAATGCCTTAAGCCCGATAACCGGCACCCCAACTTTATGTTCGGGAGGGACAACGACACTAACAGATGCGACAACCGGCGGTACATGGTCCAGCAGCAACACAGGTGTTGCAACCATAGCCAGTACGGGTATTGTTACCGGTGTTTCATCGGGTACGACAACTATTTCTTATGTTACAGCAGCAGGATGCTCCACATCTGTGGTCGTTACTGTTAGTACCACGTCTGCTATCAGTGGTACCTTGTCCATCTGCCAGGGAAGCAGCACAACCCTCACAGATGCAAGCGGCGCAGGCACCTGGACCAGCGGTAATGTAGCTGTAGCTACAATAGGCGCATCTACAGGAGTTGTGAATGGTGTGTCTGCCGGAACAGCTAATATTACCTATACCAGTGCGGCCGGTTGTACCGCGCATGCGGTAGTGACGGTAAATTTACTTGCGCCAATTACCGGCCCATCTTCAGTTTGTTTAGGCCATACAATAACACTCAGCGATGCAGCGGCAGGCGGTACGTGGAGCAGCAGCAATACCGGTGTAGCAACGATAGGATCGGGCACCGGGCTGGTTACCTCAGTTGCCGTGTGCACTACCGTTATCAGTTATATTTTGCCTAGCGGATGCTCGGTTGCCACTACACTTTCTGTTATTACCGTTGCTCCGATTTTGGGATCGCCAGTAGCATGTGTTGGGGGTACAACTACTTTAAGCAGTACCTCTACCGGTGGTACGTGGACAAGCAGCAATACTGCAATAGCCACCATCGGTGTTTCATCCGGTGTGGTAAATGGTGTAGCATCGGGTACTGCAACTATAACGTATACAATAGGCGCAGGTTGTACGAATACGATCGTTGTCACGATCAATCCGTTACCAACTGCTATCCTGGGCAATACCAGTGCATGTGCCGGCGCTACTTCAGGTTTATCGGATGCGACAACAGGTGGTACATGGAGCAGCAGCAATACTGCAATAGCCACTATAGGACTTACCTCGGGTATTGTAACTGCGGTGTCAGCCGGAGCGGTCACCATCACTTATAAGCTACCTACAGGATGTTTTATTACAACGCCGTTTACCGTTAATCCATTACCCCCCAATATTTCCGGGCCGGCTGATGTATGTATCGGTTCGTCAATGACACTAAGCGATGCCAGTGGTGGTGGAATATGGGTAAGCAGTAATACAGGTATCGCCACTATTGATGCCGGTACAGGTGTTGTTACCGGTGTTTCGCAGGGAAGTACCACTATCACGTATGCGTTGTCGACGGGCTGTATGATTACTACCGTTGTAAATGTAGGTGCATTACCTACTGCGCCCTTTACTGCTAACCTCGACTACTGCCAGTTTGATAGCCCTGTTCCTGCGCTTACTGCAGATGGTACGGGCCTCGAATGGTATACTTCGATCTCCGGCGGCTCGCCACTTGCATCAGCGCCTGTTCCGTCAACCGCAACTCCGGGTGTTTTTACCTGGTATGTGAGCCAGAACGTGAGTGGTTGTGAGGGCGCACGTGCGCCGCTTACGGTAACAGTGCATATAAGAGTGCCGAAGCCATTTATTTCTCCTGAAAAACCAAGCACCTGCCAGTATCTTCCGTTAGCGTATAACTATACCGGTATAACTGTGCCTGGCGAAACATTCGCATGGGGTGTACCTCCGAACGCTGCGATAACAGGTGGTTCGGCAACAGGTTCAGGTATAGTGGTAACGTTTGATACTTCCGTTGGTTATAATTATGTAGTGCTTACGGTGGGAGACGGTTATGCTCCTTGTAATGTAACTGATTCAATGCCGATGATCGTTTACATCAATTCTCCTGATGCAGGATTTTATGTGAAGCCCGATGTTTGTGTTGGCGATTCGGTTACTGTAGCACTTACACATATCGGTCCAGGTGTGAGTGATTATATCTGGAATTTTGGCCCTGCAGGCTCATATGATATGGTTGTGGCGTCTTCCAATCACGGCGGTCCGTATAAAATCGTGTGGCCGGTTGCGGGTATTTATACAATAACGCTTACTGCAATATCGAGCGAGAATTGTCCATCTAAACCAATAGTGGATACCATAGATGTACACCCTTACCCTGATGCGCGTATAGCACCCCTGGTTTCCCTGCATGATAATGGCAACATATGTATTGGTGACAGCGCCATTTTCAAGCCGGTGGTATACGTTGCAGAGGACCTTTATTCATGGTTACCTGCCCATTTCTTTAACCAGAACGACAAGCAAAATATATTAGGGCAAATAGAAAGGCCCGGATATGTAATACTAACGGTAAGCGATCCATTTGGCTGTACAACATCAGACAGTGTGTATGTGGATGCGCAGCCATGTTGCCAGGTGTTGTTCCCGAATGCATTTACACCAAACGGCGACGGAAAGAACGATGTGTTCCGCCCGATAACACCAGGTCACCATGTAGTACACCAGTTCCGTATAGTGAACAGATTTGGCCAGACCGTGTTTGAAACCAATAATGAAACAGACTCATGGAACGGTAATTTCAATGGTGTGCCGCAGGATGTTGATGTTTATTATTACTATTACAGGTACGATTGTGATGGTAAGACCATAACAGAGAAGAAGCTCACGAAAACAGCGCCATAGTGCAAAAGTAATTTAAGGTGACCTTGAAAATCAAGCCAGTTAGACCCTATCATAAAACTACAAATTTCACATTATACCTTCACATTAAAGGTGTTACCGTAAAACCTCGCTTAGTGTCCCAGGGGTAT
>CAIJNJ010000245.1 GCA_903821975.1 uncultured Bacteroidota bacterium | reverse complement strand
TGTTAGTAATTGTCTATTATTTTGAGATTGTTTTGTATTCACTTATTGTAGTACGCTCCCTGGTTTGCCGTTCAACGAAACAATTTATTCTCTGCTGCAACAACCTCGGGAAATACTGCTGATAGGGCTTGAATGATAGTGTTTACAGTATTTTTGCTTTCTTTACGCATTACCTGTATCATATCCACATTGCCAAGTTATGATACATCAGAACAGCACAATAATTTTGCTATACTCATTTTATTAAAATTGAGTAGTTCTACTTAATTTTAATAAAAATGTTCTGCCTACTTTCATTAGCGGCGTTCATTATACATAACAAGATGGCCTACTTCATAAAACGTGCTTTAACCTTATTGTTTTGTTTAGCCATAAGTTTCCTTACGGTACATGTATATGCCCAGGAGGGGCAGGTACGCATATCGCAGGGAGGAAATTTCACCACTGCAGATACCTCGGCTATATGGCAATTGATCAGGTCGGGTGATAAGTTAAGATTCAAAGCCCCCGATAGCTCTTTAAGGCTATATGAAGTAGCATTAAATAAAAGCAGGTCAACAAATTATACAGATGGGATTGCACGTTTATTGATCAGTATTGCAGCGCTGTATATAGACCGCGGCGACCTGTCTGAGAGCCTTAATATCCTCCGCCTCGCAAAACCCTATTGTGAAGCATCCACTTACGATAATGGGCATTATCTTATATACCTGAACAAAAACCTTGCTGCAATTTATTTTCAAAAGAACATGTTCGATACTTCGGCTTATTATTACTACGAGGCATTGAAACAATTTGAACAAAAAGGATCGACAGACTTATCTCTACTACTTTCATTGTACACTAATCTTGGCGCCACATGGGTAAGCTCCGGACAAAGCGATCTCGCGCTCAAATATCTATTCAAAGCAAACGACCTCGCTTTCAAAATTCATGACGATAAAAACCTCCCTGAGATCTACAATAATTTAGCCGTCGTATATGAAGGCAAAGAACTCTATGATTCTGCCATAATGTATGGCGAGGAAGCGCTGGGATATAGTAAAAAAACAGGCAATACATTTATGGAAGCCTATGCTTCTTATGAGATCGGGAACCAATACCTGCACAAAGACCAGCCTGTTATTGCAATAAGGTATTACCAAAATGCATTATCTCCCGACAAAAATATTCCGACATACCTCGAAATAAATACAGATATAGCCCTTGCTAAGGCATACCACAAACTAAAAAAATACGAACTGGCAGAACAGTATTACTACAATGTGCTAAACCAGGACCAGGCTGCTAACTATAAAGAATTCCTTGTAGAAACATACAATGGCCTTGCATTACTTTATGCCGATACAAAAAACTATAAGGCAGCCCTGAAATACAAAAACCTATCCTCTGAACTCAAGGACAGTTTATTGAACGCGGAAAAAATTCAGTCTACCAGCCTGATGGAGGTGAAGTACCGCATGTCTGAAAAAGACAAGGAATTAGCTCAGAATCAATTACAACTTACAGCACTAAAACAAAAAAACATCTGGTTCTACAGCCTGGTGATCGGGCTCTGCCTCATGTGTGCATTGGCTTTCACAATTTACAGGGGAGAAAAACGCAAAAGAAAATTGCAGTTGATCCTCATGGCCGACATAATGAAAGAACAGGAGATAGTGCAGCTCAAAGCGAAACTGAATGGCGAGGAAGAAGAACGTATCAGGATAGCCCGCGAATTGCATGATGGCATTATGGTGCAGTTCTCCTCAGTAAAAATGAACCTTAGCTGCGAACTTGATCGTTCTTTAGATCCGGTCAGGAAAGATGCGATAGAAAAGATTGTAACGCAACTGGACAGTGCTACCAGCGAATTACGAAAATCTGCCCATAACCTCATGCCGGATATGCTGCTTGAGGAAGGCCTTGCTGAGGCCGTGCATTATTTCCTGATAGGGCTTAAACAAAGTAGTGGCATAGAGATCGATTTTCAACAATATGGTGATTTGCCGCCCATAGCCACTGAATATGAGTTAATGCTATATCGTATCTTGCAGGAGCTTTCGCAGAATGCCATAAAACATGCTCATGCCAGCCAGATACTGGTGCAGCTCAATTATACAGGCAGTATGCTGAGCTTAACAGTGGAAGATAATGGGATCGGGTTTAAAGAAGGATCGCCGCAGGGAGAGGGAATAGGCATAAAAAATATCCGTTCTCGCGTATCTTCACTGAACGGTACAATGGAGATCAGCAGTAACCTGGGTGTTGGTTCCACTATCTACATTGAGTTTGATATTCTTAACTTGCTAAAAAATATATAGTCCATGCCAATTAAGGTAGCTATAACAGACGATCATCCACTGGCGATAGCAGGCTTGCAGAATATGCTTTCTTCCTGTAGCCATATCCAGGTAGTGAATACCTATAATACCGGCGCAGAACTATTGAGTGGCCTTGAGAACACACAACCCGATGTGTTGCTGCTCGACGTATTGCTGCACGATACAAAAGGGCCTGAACTGGCTGCCATTATTCATACAAAATACCCTAAAATAAATATCCTTGCTATTACCAGCCTCGATGCACCGGTACATGTAAAAGCCATGCTCCGTAGTGGCTGTAAAGGTTACCTGCTTAAAAACACCGATGTCCAAACGCTCATCCACGCGATTGAAGAGGTCAATAAGGGGAATGAATATATAGAGCCTTCTATCAAGGAGCAAATGCTGCAAAACATGCTGCATTTCCGCAAACAGGCCAACATCAAAAAACCTTCTCTCACCCGCCGCGAAACAGAAATTCTGCACCTCATCATCGAGGAATATACCAACCAGCAAATCGCCGACAAGCTCTTCCTGAGCCTGCGTACAGTGGAAAACCACCGCTTTAGCCTTTTCCAGAAACTTGACGTAAAAAACACGGTCGGTCTTGTCAAAATAGCAATCCAGTTAGGCTTAATAGAATAGCATCTTACCCTATTTCCACACAATTACGAACTAAGTAGAACTACTCAATTTTCTCAAAATGAGTACGTCTTTTTTGCTGTTTTACAATTCTATTTCATTGCTTTGTACTGTTCATATAAAATAGTCATATCGCCTGGGTGTTTCTACATTCAGGGCTTTTTAAAAACTAAAAAAACACATTTTTATGAGAAGGGCATTTAATGTTTTATTTTTACTGGGCGCTGCTTCGGCATTGTACTTTCTTATTGGTAACGTACTGCACTGGACAGGTAGCGGTTTTGCGATCGTGCTTTCGGGGTTTTGCTTTTTCTCCGGCATATTCATCCGTGTGATGGAGATCTGAGAACCTCGCCACTTCGCTAATTCTTCGATATACCTTATCAGGCATTTAAAGATTTGCATTGTAACATTAATTTTCAAAGACTACCCGGGTGTTTCTACGCCCGGGTATTGTTTTATATCTCGCCTGACCTTTCTCTTTAATAGCCCTAATTCACCTGATAACCATTACCCGGCCTCAGTGATTCTATTTAGCAGCCACACCAAAACAACATATATCGTACATTAGCTGCATCATTTGGCTGTTATAAATGCAGGAAAAACACTTATCGCAAAAAGTATTGGTGGGCGGCATGGTTATCAGCATGTTCTTATGGGGCTTAAGCTGGCCATCAGGGAAAGCGCTGACACATTATTGTTCCGCCATAAACTTTTCCGTTTACCGTTATATAATTGTGGTCGCCACCTTTTTCCCGCTTCTTTTTTTTACAAAAACAAAGGTAAAAATAACAAGAGCCGGTATCCCCGCAGTCATCGCTTCAGGTACATTGCTTGCCCTATATAGTTACTTTTTCTACAAAGGACTAAAAACAGGTGCAGCAGGCGCCGGAGGCGTACTGGTTACGACCTTAAACCCTATCGTATCCTATCTTATTGGCATAATACTTAGCAAAACGCCCCCCTCAAAGAACGAGACCATCGGGCTCCTACTGGGGCTTGTGGCGGGCAGTTTGTTGTTAAAGATATGGAGCAACCCCGGCTCTGTTTTTGCCAGCGGGAATGTCTACTTTTTACTCGCATCTGTATCCTGGGCTGCGATGAGCAAGATCACCTCTCGCGGCCATTTATATGGCGCATCGCTTGGTTTTACGTTCTGGCAATACCTCATCACCCTGGTTTGCATGTTACCCCTGGCAGATGCGCAGGAAGCCCGTAACGTTATTCATATACACGACCCCATTTTTTGGGGAAACCTCTTCTTCGGTGCAGCTATCATTACATCACTCGCCACAACGCTCTATTTTTATACAACCACACGCCTTGGGGCCGAAAAAGCCAGTAGTTTTATCTTTCTCGTTCCGTTCGCCGCAGCGTTTTCTTCGTGGCTGTTCCTTGGGGAAAAAGTAATGCTGCATACCATCATAGGCGGCGCCCTGGGCATGGTAGCGGTTTATATAATCAACAAAAGGAAACCCGTTATTATTGTTGAACCAGACTAGCATGATCCACCTCGACTTTGCAAATATCCGCCTGAAACTCCGCCATGATGGTGATAAAACGAGTGTGTTTGACCCTGTACGGAAAAAATGGATCATCCTTACACCTGAGGAACATCTGCGGCAGCATTTGCTCCATTATCTTACCGATGTTATGCACTACCCTGCTGCTTTGATGGCTGTTGAAAAAAATATTAAAGTAGGCTCGCTCAACAAACGTTTCGATATCGTCATCTATAATCGCGATCACAGACCATGGATGCTTGTAGAATGTAAAGCCCCGGAAGTGCCTGTATCAGAAAAAACATTGCGCCAGTTGCTCAGTTACCAGGGTACGGTACAGTGCAGCTATTGGCTGCTTACAAACGGCCATGAAACTTTCTGTGCCGACGCCTGCGAGGTGGAAAATATTAAATGGCTGGTATCACTGCCCCAGTATCTTTGAGTATTCATTGCTGTTCATTACGCCCATTGCTTTGCGCACCGCGTCATCATCTTCAAGGCTTATAGCGTAATAGCCATTATCCTTAAAAAGGAAACGGGCCACCTGCGCCTTTATCTGCACTTTAAAATACTGGTAGTTAGCTTTGTTTTTAAATACGCGGTTCGCCTGCACCATATCTTCTGGTTTCAGCATAGACAGGTAATCTGCAATGATCTGGTCCTGTCCGAAAAACGCCTCATTGAAATCCACGATGTTCTTAAATCTTAGTTTAGTTTTATTGCGAATAAAGTAATCCCATATTGCTGCTTTCAATTCCTGGCTATATATCATTGCCTGCAACGGCGATGATAACCTGGCGGTATCATACGGTACGAATACATCCGGCTTTATGCCCCCGCCACCATACACCACTCTGTGCCCTGATGTATAATAGCGTGTGGTATCTGCAAGAATGGATGTATCTGTTTGTCGTGTAAGTTCATTGCCTTCAAAACGCTTTTCGTAATCCTGCATATAGGCATCTTTCCCCTTTGCAAAGGAGCGCTGCAGGCATCTGCCTGACGGTGAATAATACTTAGCTACCGTAAGCCGGAGTGCTGAACCATCAGGAAGTTCATATTGTTCCTGCACTAACCCCTTTCCGAATGTGCGCCGGCCCATGATCACACCCCTGTCCCAATCCTGCATCGCGCCTGCTACTATCTCACTCGCAGATGCAGAACCCTCGTCAACAAGCACTACAAGTTTCCCTTTTTCAAACAAGCCCTGTTTATCAGCCTTGTATTCCGTTCTCAGGGTATGTATCCCCTTGGTATAAACGATCAGTTTTTTATCGTCCAGGAAGTCGTCAGCCATAGAAGTGGCTGCATCTATATACCCTCCCGGGTTGTCCCTCAGGTCAAGTATCAGTTGCTTTGCACCTTTAGCCAGCAGCCCCTTCATGGCATCGCTGAACTCCCGGTATGTTGTAGCACTGAAACGGTTGATCTTGATAAAGCCGGTTATGGAATCCAGCATAATACTTGCATCCACGCTATATATGGGTACTATGTCACGAATTATGGTGGCCTCTTTGATCTGGCCGGTCGTTGCACGCTTCAGTGTCACTGCAACCTGGCTGTGTTGTTTACCTTTCAGCAAATGGATGATACGGTCTGAAGTGATAGATGTTCCCGCTACCAAACTGTCGCCTACTTTTATTAGTTCGTCTCCTATCTCCACCCCTGCCTTTCCTGCGGGGCCATTATCTATTACAGAAACAACCTGTATTGTATCTCGAACCACGGAAAACTCCACACCAATACCCGAAAACCCTCCCTCAAGATCGTCATTTATACCCTGCAGGTCTTCCGCCGGAATATATACAGTATGCGGGTCCAGCGATTTCAATATGCCGGAAACAGCATCCTTGTATAACAGGTTGTTATTTACCGTGTCTACGTACTTCTCATTAATGATATCTATGATTTCCTCGAGCCGGTCGTTTCTTTGGATAACCGTATTGATATCACGTTTATTGCGCAACGAATCGCGCAAATTAAACCCGAATATCATACCGGTGACTAAGACTATCGAAAATAAAAGCGGTGTCCAGACCTTGGATCTGCCCCTTCCTTGTTCTTCCATTTTACAGAAACTGGGCGCTAAGGTACTGCAATTGCAGCATTAGGAAAAAGAATTGGTATTACTTGCCCTTCTCTTCGGTTGGCGCATCTGTTGCCAGCCTGAAGCCGATATCCCACCTGCGCGTTTTCGGTTCAAGATGGCTACGGTATACGCTCCGGCATGTTATGTCATCGGTAAAGTAAGACCCGCCGCGCAATACCCGCTCTTCGCCTGTCTTAGGGCCACTCGCATTTATCGCATCAATAGTATTCTGGTAGTAATCAGCAGAATACCAGTCCGAGCACCATTCCAGCACATTTCCGGCCATATCAAAAATACCAAGTTCATTTGGTGTCTTCTGGCCTATAGGATGCGTAGCCCCTTCTGGCTTATCATACCATGCCACATCTTTTATCTTATTGCTGCCCGGAAACATAAAGCCACTGGCATACTTACCGCCCCTTGCGGCATATTCCCATTCTGTCTCTGTTGCCAGCCGGTAATGCTTATTAGGGAATTTTTCATTTAGCCTCTTGATAAACTCCTGTACATCATCCCAGTTCACCATTACCACGGGACACGCGTCACAGTCTTTATTCACATAATTCACCCCATTGTAAGACGGCGGGTAAATACCCATTAGCTTACGCCATTGTCCGTTCGTTACCTCGTATTTCCCTATATAGAAGCTGCTCACGCTCACCCTGTGAAGTGGCCTTTCATCTTCATATATCTTGGCAGTGAACTTCGCATCATCACATCCCATAAAAAAGGAGCCCCCTTTCACATATACCATCATGAAATTAAGATCAGCCTGGCAAAAACCGGTCAGGCTTAATGACAATAAGGCTAATAACATTACGGTCTTTCTCATAAAATTACTTTCAAGGTTTTAAGATAAGGGCATTATGTACTTGCGAATGTACTAATTATCAGCTTTAAAAAAAACCTCGACATACCCGTATATCAATGCGAAAGTACCTGTTACGGATATAATTGAATAAATTACGGCTCCTTGGTTATTATTGGTAATTTTCAATTTATTATAATAATATAAAAGAGGTGGTTTCACTATGGATAATAACATAAATAATATTGATGCTTACTGGAGCAGGTCTGCTGAAGATAACCTTAAAGAATTACAGGCAAAAACAGCAGGATTATCATCTACAGAAGCTCAGCGCAGGTTGCAAACCTACGGGCCGAATCTTACAGCACGCTCATCCGGCCATAGCAGCTTTATACTCTTCTTACAGCAATTTAAAAGCCCCATTACCTTATTATTACTTGGCGCATCTATTCTATCCCTTTTTCTCGGTGATGCCACTGATGCCATTATAATTTTCATCATCGTGGGCATCAGCAGCCTTCTTGGTTTCTGGCAGGAAAAAAGCGCAGGCGATGCTGTAAAAAAACTGCTCTCGCTCGTAGAGCTCACCGCCAATGTACTGCGGGATGGAAAATATGCAGAGATACCTTTAAAGATGATCGTGCCGGGAGATATTATACAACTGAACGCCGGTGATATAGTACCCGCCGACTGCCTGCTCATCTCATCAAACGAACTTTTTACCAACGAAGCTGCGTTCACAGGAGAAAGTTTTCCTGTAGAAAAAAAGACCGGTATTATTGCCGCAGATAGTCCACTGGCAGCACGCACCAATATGCTGTTCATGGGCTCAAATGTGATTAGCGGCGCAGCAACGGCTCTTGCTGTAAAAACAGGCTTAAAAACCGAGTTCGGGCATATTTCTGCCGAATTGAAAATGGCCGAGCCCGAAACTGACTTTGAGAAAGGTATCCGCCGCCTGGGCTACTTGCTGATGCAGCTTACTACCATCATGCTGGTGGTCATCTTCTTTGTAAATACCCTCATGCATAAGCCTATTCTCGATTCTTTCTTATTCGCGCTGGCACTGGCGGTCGGTCTTACCCCCCAACTGCTACCGGCAATTATCAGCGTAAACCTGGCAAAAGGCGCCCGACAGATGGCAAAACAAAAAGTAATCGTAAAGCGGCTCAGCGCCATTGAAAGCCTCGGCAGCATGAACGTACTCTGCTCTGATAAAACCGGCACCCTTACAGAAGGTGTTGTCACCCTTTATGCCTCACTCAATGTATCCGGCCAGCCTTCAGATGAAGTATTATTCCTCGCCGGTGTCAACTCTGCCCTCCAACAAGGCTTTCAAAACCCCATCGACGATGCTATACTACAAAAAGCGTCCAAGGAAGTAGCTGCGCAAAAAAGAGTAGATGAGATCCCCTACGATTTTATCCGTAAACGCCTGTCTATTCTTTCCGCTTTACCTGCCGGCAATACACTCATATCAAAGGGCGCGCTCAAAAATATCCTCGAGGTATGTACTACCGTAAAAACGGCTGACGGAGCAGTTGAAAATATTGACAAGCACCTTCCTGCCATCCAGCAGCAATACCAGCAATTCAGCGATAGCGGCTATCGTACATTAGGCATCGCGATTAAAACAATGCCGGGCATCACTACTATTACCAAGAATGATGAAACAGGCCTCACCTTCATAGGTTTCATCACCTTCTTCGACCCTGTAAAAGCCGACGCCGCGAATATCATACAACAGCTCAAAGACCTGGGCATATCGTTAAAAATTATCACCGGCGACAATGCGTTGGTTGCAAAACACATAGGGCAGATAATGTGTCTCGATAACCCGGTTGTGCTAACCGGTGGCGAAATAAGGAATATGAGCGAAGATGCCCTTTTCAACAGCGTGAAAAAAACGCAGATTTTTGCCGAAATAGAGCCAAACCAAAAAGAACATATTATACTGGCCCTTAAAAAAGCAGGTGTAGTAACCGGCTACATGGGTGATGGGATAAATGACGCGAACGCGCTCCGTGCTGCCGATGTAGGCATCTCTGTAAACACTGCGGTAGATGTGGCCAAAGAGGCTGCCGATCTCGTACTGCTGGATAAGGACCTTTCTGTGCTGATAAATGGGGTTAAGGAAGGACGCAGGGTATTTACCAATACCATCAAGTATATTTTCATGGCCACCAGCGCCAATTTTGGCAATATGTTCAGCATGGCCGGAGCTTCATTATTGTTACCGTTCCTTCCTTTGTTACCAAAACAAATACTGCTTACTAATCTCCTAACGGACTTCCCGTCCATGGCCATAGCCACAGACAATATTGACCTGGAAGACAGTGTTCGTCCCCGCCAGTGGGATATTGGTTTTATTAAGAAATTCATGGTCTTCTTTGGCCTGCTCAGTTCCGTGTTTGATTATCTGACGTTCGGTGTGTTGTTGCATTTTTTAAAAGCCGGGGAAAAGGAATTTCAGACCGGCTGGTTCTTAGAGTCCGTGGTCTCTGCAACTTTGATTGTGCTCGTAGTGCGCACCCGCAATACCTTTTATAAAAGCCGCCCCGGTAAGTATCTATTAATAGCTACGCTGGTAATTGTTGGTTTTGTGCTCATTTTACCCATGCTACCTTTCGCATCTGCCCTGGGCCTCGTCGCTGTTCCGCCGGTCTTTTATCTTGCCATGCTGTTCATTGTGATATTATACCTGGTGAGTGCCGAGATCTTCAAGAAATTTTTCTTTAAACGGTTCGCCTAGCTAGCGGCCCACAATGTTCGATTTACAAAACAACAAGAGCTATCCCGAAGGATAGCTCTTTCATTTAGTGCGGAAGAGGAGATTCGAACTCCCATGCCCGTTACAGGCGCTACCACCTCAAAGTAGTGCGTCTACCAGTTTCGCCACCTCCGCCTTTAAGGGAGCGCAAAGATAGTTAAAAAGTCAAAAGGGCGAAAGGTTAAAAGCTAAAATGTTTGGAATAGTCTATTGCGGGCCTCACCTTCTCAGTATTATCCTGAAAGTAGTGCCCTTCCCCACCTCGCTCTGCTTTACAAATATGGAACCGTGATGATATTTCTCCACAATACGGCGGGAAAGCGAAAGGCCAAGCCCCCACCCTCTTTTCTTGGTGGTAAATCCGGGGTCAAATACCCTTTTCACCTGGTGGCCCGGAATACCCTTTCCGGTATCCTGCACATCTATCCATACCTGCTGCGGGGTGTTGGTCACGGTAACATCTATCTTTCCTTTCCCATCCATAGCATCCAGCGCATTTCGGATCAGGTTTTCCATTACCCAGTCAAACAATGGCCCGCTTATATTCACCGGCACTTCTTTTTCCTTGCTGTGCAATGCAATATTCACCTTATTGGGCGAGCGTCTTTGCATATAGGCCACAATATCTTCCAGCCGTGTTACCAGGTTTTGTTCTTCCAGTTGCGGGGCGCTGCCCACCTTCCCGAAGCGGTCTGCTACCAGCTTCAGCCGGTCCAGGTCTTTCTGCATTTCCGTTACAGCATCACTATTGGCGTCATTCTCACGCAGCAGTTCGAGCCACGCCTCAATGGAGCTCAACGGTGTGCCCAGTTGGTGCGCGGTCTCTTTTGACAGGCCTACCCACACCTGGTTTTGCAGGTTCCTGTTAGCCGCGCTAAGTGCCACCAGCACTACCAGCAGGAACAGGATGATGATACCAAGCTGCACATAAGGAAAGTACCGCAGTTGTGTCAGCAGGTAAGACTCCCCATAATACACATACTCCTTGCCCGTTCCATAATCAGCAATTATCGGCGGGTGCGTCTTTTTAAATTCTACCAGTTTTTCCTCTACTACTTTGTGCGGATTAATGGCATTAACCGTATCTATATTTCTGGAGTCTGATATCTTGCCTTTATCATCAAGTATAATGAGTGGTATAGTCGTATTTTGGGCAATAATATTGCTTGCAAACGCCGTTTCCTGTATATTATCCGATCTTATAAGTGTTTTTAATGCCCCGGCCAGCTCCTGTACCTTCTTCTTTTCCTCTCCTGCCAGTTTCTGCGCCAGTTGGCTCGTATAGTACAGCGAAGCGCTTACTATGAACAGCGCTACAACAGCAAGATATGTTTTCCAATTTAAATATTGACGCATGGC
>CAIJNJ010000244.1 GCA_903821975.1 uncultured Bacteroidota bacterium | reverse complement strand
TTTTAAAATTGCTTCCATAAATTGATAGTTTAATCAAAAATATGAAAACTGATATTAAATCTGTATTTTTATATTATTACTGCATTTGGTATATCATTGCCTAAATTATTTATACAAAAGTAGTTTCATATGCCCTAAAAGCATAGAATAAAGTGTTAAACATTTTTATATAAACGTAACATTTCAACGTAGTTACGAAAATACGTTATTTTGAGGCGTTTTTCGATAATTCACCTAAACAGGCAATAATGAAAACTTTAACGCTTTGTACAGCATTTTTAATACTCAATATGACTGCGGAAGCACAAACAAAAACGGCATTCACCGGACAATACCCCTACACGAAAAAATCAGACCAGTCTGATGATTATTTTGGAACCAAAGTAAACGATCCATATCGCTGGCTGGAAGACGACCGCTCAGAAGAAACCAAAGACTGGGTAGGTGCTGAGAACAGGGTAACTAATGGATACATTGCACAAATACCATTCCGGGAGGCGATCAAGAAACGTCTTACTGAGTTGTGGAACTATCCGAAGTTTGGTATCCCGTTCAGGGAAGGTGAGTACATGTATTTCTATATTAACGAGGGCCTGCAAAACCAGAGCTTATTATACAGGCAAAAGCCAAAGGGAGGCTTCGATGTTTTCCTTGACCCGAATAAATTTTCAAAAGACGGCACCACATCTTTACAAGGAATAGACTTTACAAAAGACGGATCACTTGCGGCATACCAGATCAGCGAAGGGGGATCAGACTGGCGTAAGGTGATCGTAATAGACACAAAAACAGGTAATAAGGTAGATGATACGTTGCGCGATGTGAAGTTCAGCGGCCTGTCCTGGTTGCATAATGATGGCTTCTATTACAGCAGTTATGACAAGCCAAAGGGTAGCGCACTATCTGAAAAAACACAGGTGCATAAGCTGTACTATCATAAGCTGGGCACCCCGCAAAGCGAGGACAAGCTGATATTTGGCGGAGATGCCACACCGCGCAGGTACATAGGCGGCAGTGTGACGGAAGATGAGAACTACCTGGTGATCACCGCATCAAATGCCACTTATGGCAATGAGCTTTATATACAGGACCTGAACAAAAGGAACGCACCTATAGTTCCTGTAGTAACGGGTTTTGATTATGAGCAGAATGTAGTGTACGCGCAGGATGGTATGTTGTATATAGAAACCAACCAGGGCGCACCTAACCGCAAATTGGTGGTTACAGACGCAAGAACACCAACAAAAGAACACTGGAAAGACCTAATACCGGAAACAGAATTTCCCCTGACCATATCTACATGCGGACAAAAGTTCTTTGCCCAGTACATTGCCAATGCTGTATCGGTGGTATACCAGTACGGGCTGGATGGTATCAAAGAAAAAACAATACAGTTGCCCGGATTGGGCACAGCTGGTGGCTTTAGCGGTAAAATGGACGAAACAGATGTTTATTATTCGTACACATCCTATACGGCACCGTCAACTATCTATAGGTACAATATGAAAACGGGTGTAACGATGGTTTACAGGTCATCGGATGTGAAGTTTAACCAGGGAGATTACGAAAGCAGGCAGGTATTTTACACTTCGAAAGACGGCACGAAAATACCAATGATACTTACCTATAAAAGAGGCATGATACTCAACGGCAAGAACCCGCTAATGCTCTATGGCTATGGTGGTTTCAACATCAGCCTCACGCCTTCATTCAGTATCAGCAACCTGGTGTTTATGGAGAATGGCGGTATCTATGCCGTGGCCAACCTGCGCGGCGGTGGCGAATATGGTGATAAATGGCATGATGCCGGTATCAAAATGAAGAAGCAGAATGTGTTTGATGATTTCATTGGTGCGGCCGAGTACCTGATAAAAGAGAAATACACATCTAAGGACTACCTGGCGATTTCAGGTGGCTCTAACGGTGGCCTGCTTATAGGTGCATGTATGACACAGCGTCCCGACCTGTTCAAAGTGTGCTTCCCGGCTGTGGGGGTGCTGGATATGCTGCGGTATAATAAATTTACCGCAGGTGCGGGCTGGGCTTATGATTATGGTACAGCCGAAGACAGCAAGGAAATGTTTGACTACCTGTATAAGTATTCTCCTGTGCACAATGTTAAAAAACAGTGCTACCCGGCAACACTAATAACTACCGGCGACCATGATGACAGGGTAGTGCCTGCACATTCATTCAAGTTTGCCGCATCACTGCAAGATGGCCAAGCCTGTAAGAACCCCGTGATGATAAGTATAGAAACAAAAGCAGGCCACGGTGCCGGCAAACCAACAGATATGCTCATCTCTGAGCAAGCAGATAAATGGGCCTTCCTGTTTTGGAATATGGGGCTGGAGTATAGGAGGTAGGTTGATAGGTTGACAGGAGATAGGTTGATAAGTTGATAGGTTTCCTTCTACTTCGTTGCGCGGCCGCAAGCGATGGTGGCACACAGTCAGGATGAAAGGGTTGATGGGTTTTACTTTGATACTGTTATTTCTTTTTGCCGAAGAGGCGGGTGAAGAAGCCTTTTCTGGGTTTGTCGCCGTGCTGGGTTTCGGGGCCATCGGTGATGGTTACTATTGCTTGTTCGCGTACAGCGGTTTTCTTTGCAGCCCGAAACATATGCTGCCATATGGTACCGATAAAACCTTTTGTGGTATCGCGGGCAAATGACGTGGTTACTTTACGGACGTCTTTTCCCGGCAGAGGATTGCTCTTATAAAGTACCAATGAACTGCCTACGAATGCCAGCAAACCCTTCTTCCCTTTGCGCATTTTTGTGTCGAACTTGAACAGGGATATTTTGAGGTCGTCATACTTTACGGTGAAATCGCCCTTGCCGTAGGTTTCATCCCCCTCGATATGCATGTCCATATTTTGGAGATGAAAGGATGTAACCTTTACTATGGTAAATACCTGCGCTTGTGGCGTTACTTCATCGCCGTCGAGGTTTTTTACAAAGCCATCCAGCGTATACCTGCCCTTATTGTCGGTAAGTACGAGATTGAACTTAGCAGAAATATCGCTCTTGTTCATGAATTTACCTGTAAGATTTACGATACAGCTTTTATGCGCAGCTATCACAGACGGCATGTTGGTGATATTGTCGAAATGGCCGTGTATGCCAGTGAATTCAATTGTGCCTTCATCTCCTTTCGGGGTTACCTCATTGTATTTGAAATGCCCTTTGGTCATGTCCAGTTCGCTGATGTTTGTTTTGAGCCCTACCTGCAGCAATAGCTGGTGCGGGTAGGCGCCAATCCTGCTGTTAGGAGCATTATTTTCTCTTATGTAATGAATGTCAATGAACGGATCCGGTGCTGAAACCTTGGGTACGCGCAGCATACCGTCATTTATTAACTGGTTCCAGTTGAGCCCGTTGAAAACTATGGAAGGGAAATCAAGATTATATATTTCTTTCTCTTTGCCTGAGGCCTGGTCATAGTCTACAAGGTGTTTTATCTTAACTGACTTGAGTGTTACACTTGTATCGGTCGTTTCAAAATCGAGATCAGGGGATTTTACCACATAGCGGCCGGCGGGCTTGCTGAGCGTAAAACTATTGAACCGTACCTTGCCTGACCGCGCGAAGAGGAACCTGCTGGTGTCTTTTGTTTGGTCATAGTTATAGGCAAAGTAACTGAGCGCCGCCGTGCCGCCTTTCATGTAACAGTCAAAGTTGGCCTGTGTACCCTGGTAGTGGTAGGTTATATCCGGCTCTATAAACTCTGCACGCATTGCGGTGATGCGGCTGATGGTGGGGGACTTTTTCTTATCGTGGGTGAATAGTGAGTCTTCTGGATGGGGCGTGCACAGCATAGACCATTTAAGGTTGTGGACAACAACATATTTGCAGTCGAATGACCTGTTTGATACAAGATCGCCCCAGGCAATACCATAAACTTCCAAATAAGGGATGGATACCGTAGACAGGGTGACAGGGACACGTCGGTGCTGCTTTCTCAGTTCGGCAGCCTGTTTTTCATCTGCCCATAGTTTGAGGCCGGTAATAGTGACCTTGTGGGAGAAGATGCTGACGCTGATATCTGTAAAGGAAAGGTGGTATAGGCTATCGCTGGACTTTGTAATTATACCTGGCAGGCGATCTGCAATAAGTTGTTTGTAATGAGACGATAACCAAAATGCGCCCGCTGTGCAGCAAAGCAATAATATGAGTATCGCAAAGCCGATGATGCGTAATACTATGTGTGCTTTGCGTTTAACCATGATCTTACCCTTGGTAAAATCATGCCAATCATTTTATTGGTTACCTTTCTGTATCCTGCCAATACCGGCAAAATACTTATGCCAGTAGTCCTCATTGAGGTTGCTGATCATTACCCCGCCCGAGGTAGACGCATGGACGAAATAATCGTTTGCCAGGTAGATACCAACGTGCGTGACGTGCCTGCTATGGACATGAAAGAATACGAGGTCGCCCTCTTCTGCATCTTTTGCATGCTTAATACGCTTACAGTTGCGGGATTGTTCCATTGAAGTACGTAGGAGGTCAACACCATATACCTCGCCATAGAGTTTTTGTGCAAAACCGGAACAATCGATGCCCGACCGGCTGCAGCCACCGAGGCGGTAGTTGGCCCCTAACCACCTGTTTATGAACTGGTAGAGGGAATAATTGGTTATTTCTTTAGGCTTTACGCCAATCATTTCAGCATACTTGCGCCTTATCTCGTTGTTTTCCCTGTCTGAATAATGCTCTTTTTTGGGCGGCTCTATGGCGCAGACTTCCATATGTGCAGTATCCACCATTTCTTCATCGGGAGGGGGAGGCGGGGCTGTCTTTTTGGTCTTTTCCGGAGGAGTGGGTTTAGGCCTGGGTTTGGAGGGGTCTATGGCATTTTCGGTCATACTGTTCCTGTTATGACCGTTGATGTATACATCATCAATGAATTTTGGCTGCTGTTTGGTGGTTTTGTGGGCGGCGGTCTTCTGACTGGTATGACATCCGGACAGAACCACACTTATTAAAAAGCATGCTACTGCGAATAATCGTATATGTATCCTTGTTGGCATGTTTACTAAAAAGGGCTGCAAAGGTAACCGATACTTTGTAAAAACAGGCCATATTATGAAAATCACTAGATTATGCTAAGATAATGCTTCATAGCCTAAAACATATGATCAGCAATGCTTTGGGCAATACCATTTAATCGGTTTGGAGGATCGATTTGATTTTCAATTCATAATGAGACAACGAGGTGGTCTCATGTCTATGGAATGGCAGATAGAAAAGTACATGCGACCCCGATGGGGTCGAACGTCATTCGATTAACATTTATGCTATAAACATTAGACCCTTTCAGGGTCAAAAAAGCATTGAATTTGCGTTATTTAGCAGTGTTTTTAGTCGCTTTTTTATCGTGGGCAGCAGGGATTTTAAAGTGAAGAATATGGACTATCATAGCAGAGTAAAACGAGTGATGGACAAAGGCTTGGGAGTTTTGAATGATAGAAAAAGATTATAAGGACACTAGTGTTTGATAAATGCTTCAATAGCCGCCTTATATTGCTCCAGTCCCCAAACGGCCGGTAGATTTACGTGTGTCGCGCCTGTTATTCTGTGGGCCTCGCCGTAGGTGCCAGCATAGTTTTTGTACACTACTTCGCCATGTGTGGTAATATTCAGAAAGGCATCATCTGTTCCATGCATCCACATAAAAGGTTGCTGCACTTTTTTTATCTCCTGTGCATTATCCACTTTCAGATTGGTGAAATAGCTGGGAGGCAATGCGATTACCGAAGCATCCTGTACCATTACTGAAGCCGATGCAAATGGGGCTTCCAGAATGAGTTTAGCTGGTTTCAACACTCCCGGGTTGGCTACTCTGTTGGTGGCTGCAGCACAACCCAGACTAAATCCATAAACAATCAGCCTGTTACCAATCAGTCCGTTGTCGCGTAGCCATTTTATAGCCGCTTCAGCGTCGGCATACATGCCACTTTCCGTCGGCTTGCCACCACTCATTCCATAACCGCGATAATCGACCATCATTACCCCGAATCGATGTTTACGACCTATATGTGCCAGTAGTTTTGCCCGGTTCCAGTAATAATCCATATTGTCCCTCGTGCCATGAAAATACATGATCACTGTGTCGGTCGCGATCCGGCGTATGTCGCCAAGGTATTCGGCATAAATATTGGCGATATCACCATTGTCATCAGATTTCAGGCTTAGTAAATGTATCATGCTGTCCTGTATCTTGTAAGTGCCGTCAAGCGTTATTTCTTGTGCAGCAGGATTCGCATCCATAAGGTACTGGGGTATGGCCTTGTTATTGAACAGGTTGTTATCGAGCCGCACGCAGGAGCTCAGCAAGAACAGCGGGACAATTATTAAAAAAGAAAGTTGTTTCATTTTTATGAAGGTTGAGTTGAGTATGATTAAAATTTACGGGACACACCAATGTAAGCACCTAAAGCAGTACCCGTTCCGAAGCCCTGATAGTCTACGATAACAGGGTGGTTGATTTTTGGCGCGAATTTAACTTCAATACTATAAGACCATTTGCGTTGTACAATTGTATTGCCCAACTGCATAATAGGAAACCAATGTGTTTTTTGAGGATCCCCCTGACTCCGTTTAGAGTTGAGATCAAACCAGTTGCTTACACCAAAATAAACGAAGTGCGGTTTCTTCGGGTAGCTCCAGTATGCATTGGCATCGACCTGAGGAAAGAAGCTGAATTTGCCTTGCCATTTATCCATCATCAGGTTTGCAACAGGAGATACTGAAACTCCAGGCACCCAGCCCTTCTGTTTATTTACGTTCTTTACAAAGCCGATATCGGTTTGTAATACACCAAATGCCAGTGCAGTGGTGTGCAAGCCGGCAAATCCGGTAAAGCCTTCTTTAAAGCCATGGCCAACAGCCACACTAGTAAGCGGCATTGGGATAGTGGTGTTGGCAAATAATATTAAAGGTCCGCCGAGGCTGGCGCTCACTACCGTTTGACCCTTATCTAAAGGCTTTACGAAGCGGGAAGGTGCGCAGGCGGAGATCAGCCAAACGGGCAGCAAAAAGGCAACAAGGATCCTGAGATAGTGGAACGAAAATGAACTTTGCATGTTTTTTTTACTTTTCTGTACGTTAGGAAAATTTTGGAATTAGTTTGCTTTTGTCCATACCGTTGTGCGGCCTAGCATTGAAAATCCAACGAAGCCTCGCACTTTGATCTTATCTCCATCAGGTGTGATCTTGCAACTGTAGGTTTTACCATTCTTCGGGTCGTATATCGTACCGTCGTCATAAAGTCCGTCACTTTCCTTTTTAAAACCTTTAAGTATAACAAGGCCCATGAGCGGTGCGATTTGTCGTGCCTTATCCGGGTTGTTAACATCGGTACGTGGCTTACCGTTTTCTTCAGTCACTTTTAGCCACACTATCTTTGCATAGAATTTTCCGTCGGTTGCTTTGTAGATCTGGATCTTTGAAGTCTTTTCTTCGTTGAACCAAAGGTTGCGTTCGAGAAAGTCGGATTGAGCTAATGCAAGCATTGAAAATTGTTTGCAGCAAAGTATGCTCAGTAAAATGATTAGTCGAAGCCTGGTACCTGATTTCATCAAATTTGAATTTTAGAGTGAATTAATACAATTGGTTTGTTTAAAAGGATGCCCAAACATCAGTTTGGTATTTTTGAGTTTTTATGAGCTCATCGACCCAACTGAATGAAGTTGTGATGTTCATTTTTTCGCGGTAAATAGTGTCTAATGTGTGTCTGACATCGGGTTCCATTCTGCTGCCATCACCGCAAATAAAAATGATACCGCCTTGCATCATTATTTGCCAGACAAGATTTTTATGCTGATATATTTTGTGTTGGACATATTCTTTTTGCGTTGCGTTGGCTCTTGAAAATGCAGTAATTATTTTTGTAACACCGCGTCGTTCAAATTCGGCAAGTTCATCCTTGTATATATAGTCTTGCTCCGGATGCCGGCATCCGTAAAATAACACTGATTCTGCCAATCCGGCCCCATTATCCATAAGCCATTTCCGTTCCTCCAAAAATCCCCTGAATGGAGCGAAGCCCGTTCCCGGGCCAATCATAATAATAGGCGTCTCGATTGATGCGGGTAACCTGAATGCACTAACCGGAGGCTTTCTGTAAGCGAATACGGATGTGCCGGGTATCTTGCCAGATAGGTAGTTGGAGCATGTGCCTAGATATTGTCCGTTGCCGTTCCTGGCCGGCAGGTCTAGTACTGATACCGTAATGCTGCAAATGCCTTCATTTTGTTTCTGAGATGATGAAATGGAATAGTATCGTGGCCTCAAAGGAGGTAGTAGCTCAAGAAATTTCGCAAATGTGATCTCGCACGCTGCAAATTCTTCAATAAGATCCAATACGGTTCTGCGTGATTCCAGTACATACTTTACATATCCGTTCTCATCTTCGCTGAGGAGCCATTCTAATTTTTTCTTTTCTGGTGGACAAATTGTTAGGCCGGCCAGTGTTTTTACATTTTTACGTGTAGCGACCTCCTGCAACTCAACACAATCGCGCAGCAGATGTTCAATCGTAATTTTAGTATCCAGCGGGTAAAAAGTGGTCCCAGTTCCGGTTTTTTCAATCAGCACAACGGTTGCAGGATCCAATAAAAATCGCCTGGTTACCCTGGCTGTCAATGTTTCACTATTACATGGCAGCACGCCTAAATGATCGCCTGGCTGGTAAGACAGTCCCGCAGGCAAGGCAACTTCGACATGCCGTGTGGACCTGCCAGATAAAGCAACCTGCTGTAATTCTTCGTTTTTGAGGACCGTCATTTGGTGATAGATCGCTGGGACCGGCAAAGGTTGTAGCGTTTCCTTTTCAAAATTAGTCAGACGAAACATATCCATCGTTTCACCGGCATCCTGTTCTGATATTCCAATTGAAAATTCATGAGCGAGCGACCCCCACAAGGAGCTATACCACTGATCGAACCCACCTTCAAAATCGCCACTAGCGTCTCCTTCTCCCTTAATATGTATGCGCTTCGCACCTAATCCGGCAAGTTGCTCATCAATTGTGCGCGGAACCAGTTGGAAGGTTTTCCAGTCAGAATTTCCGCATCCCATTACTGAATATCTTACCCCTTTATATGTATCTGCGCCTGTTCTGGATGTAATGCTATTTAAAAATTTGACGGCATTGTCCGGCGGATTGCCGTTGTAGGTAGAACACACAATCAGGACTGCGCCTTCAACCGGAAGTACATCGCCGTGTTCATCCAATGACGAAACACGACTCTTGTAGCCTTTCTTCAGTGCCTCGTTGGCAATTTGATTACTTATTTCTTCGGATGTGCCCATGTTTGAGCCATACAATATCAATAGGG
>CAIJNJ010000243.1 GCA_903821975.1 uncultured Bacteroidota bacterium | reverse complement strand
GTCAAAAGTTAAAAGTCAAATCTTGAAAATTGAGGTAAAACCCAATTGGTATAGGGGGTAAAAGTAGAATTTTTTTGGGTGGAATTGGGCATATGTGGCAGGTAATTTGGATTGTTTTAGTGCCTGCGCACAATTAAGATAATTTAAACATAATTTATATTGTGATTTTAGCGCCTGACAATGATCTCTACTCTGCGGTTTTTATGCTGGCCTTCTTCGGTTTCATTTGGCGCTATCATTTTGGCCTCGCCCCAGCCTTTTGCCTGTATCATTGTTTCGTCTATTCCAAAGGTGGTGAGTAACTGGCCTACCAGGTTTGCCCGTTTGTAGGATAGCTCCT
This sequence comes from uncultured Bacteroidota bacterium, assembly GCA_903821975.1. Taxonomy (GTDB): domain Bacteria; phylum Bacteroidota; class Bacteroidia; order Chitinophagales; family Chitinophagaceae; genus Nemorincola. Next base: position 4,100 of record CAIJNJ010000243.1, on the reverse strand, counting down.
CGTTTATCATCGGGGTGCCGGTATTGTCTGTGTATGCATTTACAAATACCACCAGTCCTTTACTATCCAGCCAGGGCTCTATGGCCGTGCGTATGGTGTTCTTGTCTGAATCGCTGATCTCCACCTTGCTTTTATCAAAGTGTATAGTTGCTATGAGGCTGTCGAATACCGGTTTTATTTCATGGTAATCGGATGGAAGCATCACTACATTGTGAACAAGGGGTTTATGAAGATATGATGTATCAAAAACAAGTGTATCGCTTACGCCGGTGTATTCCACATGCCAGCTATGAATTGCATAAGTCTTGCCAACAGCAAGAGATATAAGAAAACTGGCATCGCCGCGATTGCTCTGAAATTGGTATAATGTATCACCATTGGTGACATTGCAGACGTACATCACTGTATAATTGAGCCGTTGTTTGGTAAGGCTGTCATAAACATATCCTTCAATATTTCCGGTGGGGATTGGTTGCAGAAAAGGCGGCAGCGGTGTTGTATAAATATCATAGTTACCGGCAGGGCCATTACGGTCGGAAGCGAAATACATCTTTTCACCATCCATGGTAACGAACTCACTTTTTTCATCATTGGCTGTGTTGATGGGGTAGCCAAGGTTTTGTGCCCTGTCCCATATCTTTTCACTGATGCGCTTCGTCATAAAAATATCAGAGCCACCCATGCCCGGCCAGCCATCGCTGGTAAAGAAAAGCGTGCGGTTGTCGACAGAGATGAACGGAGCTGTTTCGTTGCCTGCTGTGTTTATCGCAGGGCCGGCATTTACCGGCAGTTGCCATAGGCCATTATCAAAGCGTGATATCCAGATGTCGTATCCGCCATATCCCCCGGGACGGTCGCTTACAAAATAAAGTTCCCGGTTATCGGGCGAGAGGGTAGCCATGCCCTCGTAGGCAGGAGTATTGATAGTAGCACCAAATGGCTGTGGCGTTGTCCAGTCGCTGTCTTTAGCAGAGCGGTATGCCATGAAAAGGTCGCAACCACCCTCGGTCCATGCATCCCAGCTCCTGTTCTCACAACGTGTGAAAAACATGTAATGCCCGTCGGTAGAGATGAACTGCGCCATTTCACGGTCGGGGGTATTTACACTGCCTAAGTTGTGCGCGGAGAACCAGCCACCGCAGGAGTCGGCTATGGAGTAGTACATGTCCTCGTCCATATTCTTGAGCCGGCGGGTAAAGTAAAGTGTTTGTGTATCCGCAGGCATGCAGGGAAACAACTCAGCATCAGGTGTATTGATACGTATGCCCAGGTTCTCCGGCCATTGACGGCCCTGGTTCAGCAGGGCTGTTCTTACAAATTCAGCTTGCTCACGCATTTTCTTCCACTCACCTGCATCTTGGGTGGTGTTGCCATATGTGTTTATCAGTTGGAGTGCTTCATCCGGCATGCCGCTGTAAATAAGGCTTTTAGCGAGGGGCTTTGCAAACCGTTGCCTGCCTTTGGGACATTTAGCAGCGGCATTACGGAAAACGGTTGCAGCCTGTGAGAATTTATGCGCTTCGAAGTACCACTGGCCAAGCTGGCTGTAAGCATCAGCATATGCGGGGCTTTTGGCAATGGCTTTTTCCATTTTTTTGCATGCCGCATCCGTTTCTTTAGCGGCACGATCGCGCAAAGCAACCTCATAATAATGGTTAGCCTTTTTTGAGACCTGCGCCGTTACCATGATGCATGAAAACAAACAATAAAAGAATAATACTATTTTCAGGCGCATGTGTTGCGAAAAGTACCAAAAATAATCGAAAACGCATCTTGGGAGTATAACCGCGGTGCCTTTCGTTTTTTTTCGATATTTTTGTTAATAATATTTTTGAAAAATGGATGCATTAATAAAAATACCTTCTTCTGAATTTAACGAAGATGTATTTAAGAAGATCAAAGCGCTTATAAAAAGTGTTGGTAATGCGGAGATTACTATCGCGGTTAGTAATAAAACTGATGATTCTTTTCGCAATGAATCAAAGGAAGAATACTGGAACAGGCTCAATAAATCAGTGGCTGATATCGAAGAAGGGAAAGGCGTGGTTTTTACAATGAATGAATTAGAAGCCTATCTACACAAAAAAGCGTTGTAATGAGAAAGGTAATATTCTCTCCTTCTGCACTCAATGATTTAAAACTAGATGAATATACCCTAAAGACATGGTTGATTATTGATTAGCACTAATTTGGGAGTAGTACAAATTAGTTTAGTTACATCTATTTCAGTTTTGACTATCTTTATTGAAATGTTCTTTTATGGCTAAACGATTCGGAAAAGGAAGCTTTAAAGCACCACCACCTACATATAAAAGCGATACTCTACTGGTAACAACAACCGATGGTAATGTTTATAGAGGTAATGTTATCGCAAATGCAAAATGGACAAAACAGGGATTTCTACTGTTAAAAAACTCTTTGATTAAAAAGAATGATACTATACAAAGTAATCCCAGTGTATCATTAGATAGACAGGACATTAAGAATCATCGGTTACTGGTTGACTATGATAAAGAACACTATAAATTAATGGAGGATATTTTACTGCCTTCGCCTTCACAAGCTGCTAATCTTGTTCATGGTAACGACAGAAATGGGCAAACAGATTGGACTAATGAAGAAGGCATGCACCTAAGGAATCTGCAATAGAACTTTCCATGTCTTTAGGGTATAATCATCTAAAACTATTTAGATCAGGTAATCAAAAACTTGTTTTCAAAATTCTCGAGATCATAACTGACATACAATCTGATCCGTTTAAAGGTGTTGGAAAGCCTGAACCTCTAAAAGGAAATTATAAAGGTTTCTGGTCAAGATGGATTGATGATGAGCATAGACTGGTATATAGGATAACCGGTGAGTTTATAGAAATTCATTCCTGTTACGGACATTATAGCCAGTGACATTTATTCTTTCCACCTTCGTTAATAATCTCAGAACTTCGTACCTTCCAAATTAAGATTTAAGAATAGATATGTCTACTATAGTAGTGTGCCCAAATTGCAAAACCGAATTCGAGCCAACTGCCGCCATTGCGCAGTCTGTAAAAGACGAGCTGACGAAGGAATATAACCAGAAATGGACGGATCTTGCCAGGCAAAAAGACGAACAATTCAGGCTAAAAGAGCAGCAATGGCAGCAACAACAGCAGGAACTTGCACGCAAGACGGAAGAAGAAAAAAACGCATTACAGGCGCGCATAAAAAGGGAACTGGAGCAGCAGGTAGGGGCTGATTATGAAAACAAACTGAAACTGCTCGAAGAAACCAATAAAACGACCCAGGCTAAACTGGCCGAAGCACGTGAAAAGGAACTGGACTTCCTGAAAAAAATGCAGGAGCTGAAAACAAGGGAGCAGGAGCTGGAATTAGAAATGCAGCGCAAGATGCTGGAAGAGCGGAACAAGCTCGCTGAAATTGTAAGAAAGGAAGAGGAAGAAAAAACAAGGCTGCGCGAAACAGAGTTTGACCTGAAGCTTAAAGAAAGGGACAAGCAACTTGACGACCAGCGCAAGCTGATAGAGGAAATGAAAAGAAAGAGTGAGCAGGGGTCTATGCAGTTACAGGGAGAGGTGCAGGAGCTCATGCTGGAAGAGTTGCTGCGCAATGCTTTCCCGTTTGATGTGGTGAGTGAAGTAGGCAAGGGGGTAAAAGGCGCGGACTGTATACAAACCGTACGCAACAGCTTCGGGCAGGAGTGTGGTAAGATCATTTTTGAAAGCAAGCGCACCAAGGATTTCAGCGAAGACTGGATAGAGAAACTGAAAGCGGATATGCGCGTATTGGGCGCTGATGTTGCGGTGATCGTTACACAAGCCATGCCGAAAGGGATGCATAATTTTGGCGAAAAGGATGGCATATGGATATGCACATTTGGTGAGGCAAGGGCGCTTGTGCACGTGCTGCGCGATGCGGTGATAAAAGTATATAACGCGGCAAAGAGCCAGGAGAATAAAGGGGATAAAATGACACTGCTTTATACCTACCTCGTGAGCAGCGAATTTGCGGAACAGTGGAAAGCCATCCGCGAAGGCTTTATGGGCATGAAAATGTCCATACAACGGGAACGTGACCAGATGGAAAAAATGTGGTAAGCCCGCG